>JAPLOC010000553.1:16583-17497 GCA_026692825.1 Planctomycetota bacterium
GGAGCCGCCGACGGTGCCGGGAACGGCATCATCGAGTAGCCGCTCCCCGAGAACCCCCCTCCGCCAACAACCTGGGTCACTTCTTTCGGGCCGCGACGGAGTTTCCACCGTTCGTTGCCGCTACGGAGATCGACTTCCGTCAAGCCGTGCTGCTCCATGAGCGCGACCAGTTCGCGCAGTTTGACCAGATCGAAAGGCTCTTCGGGGCTTGGAGTGGGGGCAGTCATTCTGTTGTCGCTCTAAACACAACTCCCGGCGATGGTTCGGGTAAGTGCGCGATCCTAGTTGCGATTGCCAAACGCGTCAAGCCTTAGGGAACGGTCCGATCGCTCGTGAACCAGTCCGGGAATTCCCCCGACAGCTCGATTGTCTCCGTACCCCGACGGATTTTGAGCCGCATCGTGTCGCCCGGGCCGTAGCGTCCCAGCAGTTCCGATTTGAACTGTTCCAGGGTTCTGGCCCTCGTATCGTCTTCAATGGAGACAATCACATCCCCCTTCTGCAACCCCAGCGCCCGCGCGACCCCGCCCGATTGTCCCCGCAGCGACACCACTTTAATCGCCAAGGCGTGCTCAGGAATGTCGGTGGTCTTGCGCTCCTCCTGACCGACCGGATACCCCAGAAAACCCCACACGACCGGGTAGCTGCGGAGTGATTTTCGCCAACTGATATCCCCCTTGCGCCAACCGGCTGGCAGACGCAGATTCAAGGCAACCGGTTCCTGTACCGATTCCCGTGTGACGTGAATCGCGATTTCAGACTGGTCCCGCAACCGATGCAACGACCAGCGAAAATCATCTTCCGAACGGATGGGAATATTTTCTGCCCGTGTCACAATGTCTCCCACCTTCACTCCGGCGCGTGACGCGGGGGATTCGGGAAGAACTTCTTTCACCCGATGGCCGTGGTCGCGG
>JAPLOC010000553.1:17523-22473 GCA_026692825.1 Planctomycetota bacterium
GGCCGTGGTCGCGGTCAAACCGCAGGCCAACGTTTTCTGGCAGCGGAAATGGAAACAGCAGTTGTTTGTCGAATGCCCCGTCGGCGAACGACTGCAACAGCCGAAATTCCTGGACCTGGTGACAATGCACACATCCCGAGTGATTTGCCTTGAGCAACGGGAAATCCGCCGGCTTTTTGGATTTGGCAGGGGCGGGATGTACTTCCTGATCAGCGGCGGGACCCGCGGGGTTCTTCTTCCTCCGCTCGAACGCCTCCAACACCTCTCCCATCGTCTGCACCAGCGACTCTTTTGAGAGGCGGGCTTCGGGGGCCGACGCTTCCCGCCCACCGTAACGACCGTACACGTTCAGGTCGGCGTCCAGAAAGAACGCCTGCCACGTGTTGTCGTAATCGAAGTCAAATCGCGCCAGGTCAACGCCGTTCATTTGCGTCACACGGACGCACTCAAAGCGCGCACGGAGAGCGGCGATATCGGGGTCTTGATGAGCAACCTGCCCATCCCAAATCCAGCATTCGGGTCACCGCACGCAGCGGAACACCACAAACAGCGGCTTGCCCGACACTTTCGCCCGGGCGACCCCCGCTTCCATGCCGTCAATCCAGCCCGGAGCGGCCTGTGCCTGTTCCATCCCCACCGCCGCGAACAACGCCACGACCGCCAGCAGTCCGAATCGGTTCTTCATCGATGTCGCCATCATCGCATGTCCAGTGGGGAATCAGCCAACGCATCTATACTATCTGCGGATAGTCAGGTTGGGTAGCCCGGTCAAGCGATCGCTTCACTTAGAACGGCCCGCTTCGGGACTAGGATCGCCCGAACTCCAACCGCAATTACCGTTTTTGCGAACACTTCCGGCCCACTGCGCTCTTGGGCCGTTGAATTTTTAGACAGGATGAAAGGGATGAAAAGGATGGACAGGATTGCTGAGGCGACAGTCAATCGTGTGGATTGCGAGTTTTTCGATTTCAGTCACTTTTCCAGGGAGCAGGAGTGGCGAGCAACCCCATCCTGTTCATCCCTTTCATCCTCTTCATCCTGTCAAATTCTTTCCGTCAGTCGTGTGCACTCTCTGAGCTGCACAACCACATTCGGCAGTTCGGCTTCACGGCCCGTTCGCTGCGTTCGCTGGCCGGGGGTTCCTCTACACCACATGTCGCGCGCCGGGCTAAATCACGGTTTTGATCCTGGACGAATATCCAGAACGCGGGCGGTCTCTTCCGCCATCCGACTCATCGTGAATCGCTCCCGGACCCGTTGACGGCCAGTGTCCGCCAGACGGTGTCGCAGTTCCTCATCCAGCAGCAGCCGTTCCAGTCCGTCGGCCAGCGCGCCAGGATCATCCGGCTCAACCAGCAATCCCCCACCGGTCGCTTCGATCAGTTCCGGAAAGGATCCGTGACCCGGCTGGACGACGGGAACGCCATTCGCGAGCGCTTCCAGAACGTACAACCCCTTCGGCTCGCGATAGGTCGTAGGAACCGACAGCACATCCACGGATTTCAAAAACGCGACTTTGCCGAGGTGATCGGGTGGACTCCCTTGATATTCGAACGCCCCCGCCAGATCCTCGGCCGATCGTTTTAAGTCGTCGAACCATGCCTGGTCGCGCGCACCGAGATAACCTGCCGCGACCAGCCGGGTCTGGGGGTGCTTCGCATGCAGGATTCGAAATGCGTGGACCAGGTTGTGGAGTCCCTTCTCCGGACAGATTCGGGCAAAGTAGCCCACGGTGAATAGACTGCCAGACTCCCGCGCGGTCTTGACGACACCATCGTGCCCCGCCAGATCGATTCCCAAGGGGACGACCTTGGCTTTGTCTGCGGGAAAGCGCAGATAGTCGGCCATGAATTGGCGGTAGTACTCACTATGCACCAGAAAGCCATCGATTTCCCGAACGATCTGGTACATCAATTCAAACGCCTGCGAACGATACGGTTCGACCAGATCTCCGAGAAAGATGTCGTCCCCCTGCAACAGGCACCAGACCGCTCCCGAGAACCTTCGTTTGAGCGACGGAACCACGCCACCCAACAGCGCATTGCTCAAGACCACCACGTCGGGCTTCAACTCGTCCCCGATAAACTTCACGAACTCTTCGATTTCAGCGCGGTGCGGCCCGTCGTCACCCCGCAGCAGCGCGACCGTCAGTCCTCCCAGATCCTTCGCGTCGGACGAGACGGCGAACCGGCTGACGAACCGCAAAACGGCCGGTCGATCGAGCCAGGCACGTAGAAACCGTGGGACTCTCGACCACCAGGGCCACAAGCCGGCGAGGTAGACGTTGACACCACCCAGAAACACGCGATGTTCACTGACGTCCAGTTCGTCGACTCGAATCGGTGTATAGAGCGGGATCAGCGTCACACGGTGGCCGCTGGCCATCAAGGCGCGGGCCAGCGTGTTGTCGTGCATGCACGATCCGCAGAACATCCCCGCCCCCCCCGCCGTGATCAGAGCGATGTGCATCGCTCACGCCCCGCTGAAGAGCGGCTCGATCACTTCGCCATCGTTCAGCCGCATCGGGCGATTCACACGGTCGCGGATTTCGCTCCCGGGATCGATTCCGAGCGCGTCGTAGACCGTCGCGCCCAGGTCCGAAGGGCGGTACGGGCGGGTCGCCGGATAGGCGGCGATGTTGTCGGACGCGCCAATCACCTGGCCCCCCTGGACACCCCCTCCCGCGAACCAACTGAAGAAAGCCCCCGACCAATGGTCGCGCCCGTCGGGAACGTAACTGGGGGTGCCGACGTTGCCTCCCAGTTTGGGAGTCCGGCCGAACTCCCCAACCATCAGCAACAGCGTGTCGTCGAGCAGCCCCGTCTCCTGGAGATCGTCGAGCAACGCCGATACTCCCCGATCGAGGGGAGGAAGCAGGCGATCCTTCAACTGGGTGAAGTTGCTGTTGTGCGTATCCCAATTGTTCATGGTCCCCATATTCGCCTGGACGATCGGAACCCCCGCCTGAACCAGCCGGCGGGCCAACAGCAGCGACTGCCCGAAGGGATGTCGGCCGTAACGGTTGCGAACTTCCGCCTTTTCCTGGTCGATGGCGAACGCCTTGCCAACCGCGCTCGACGACAGCATCGTGAACGCCTGCTGCTGATAGCTGTCGAATTCGTTCAGATTCCTGGCCCGGTCGATGCCGGCACGCTGAGAGTCAACCTCGGCCAGCAACTGTCGGCGGTTGTCAAGATTCGTCACCGTCAACCCCGCCGGCAGGTTCAAACTGTCGACGCGAAATCCGTCCGCGTTCGGATCTTGTTTGACATGCAGCGGGTCGAACTTCGCCCCGAGAAAGCCAGCGTCCTGACCCGAAAACCCGTACCCGTTGTGCAGGTAGGTGGGAAGCAGCACCCCGTTCGGAATGCCGTCGTTTCGTGGTCGCAGAAAATTGAGAGCCGACGCGTAGCAGGGCCAGTCGTTGCGCGAGGCCATGTGGGTGGCCCCCAACGGCAGTCGATCGATTCCCGTCAGGACGAAATGAGTCGCCTGCTCGTGGCCGGGAAGATCATGGGTCATCGAGCGGATCACGGCAAATCGCTCGGCCCGCGCCGCCAGCATCGGCAGATGTTCGCAAATCCGGACCCCAGGGGCGCTGGTATCGATGGAATTGAAGATCCCCCGCACTTCCGCAGGCGCTTCCGGCTTCAAGTCGAACATGTCGAGATGGCTCGGAGCGCCGGTGAGAAAAATCAGGATGACGCTCTTGTTGCGTCTCTTGGGTTTCGTCGGCGGTTCGTCCCCGGCGTTCGCCGTCTTCCCCAATAACGCCGGCAGCCCCAGTCCCAGCAGCCCGGAATAGCCCACCTGCAATGCCTCACGGCGCGACAATCCGACAGTGTGCCGATGAACGGTGCTGTTTGAAGCCATGAGTTCGGTCGCAGTTCTGGTCGGGACTGAAGGACAAAGCGGAGGGTGCGGATCGATTGTCGCGCGGGATGAGTTCGCGACGCCGACACGCATCAACCCTTGTGAGTCTATCGTCGAACGCGATCCAGCGGCAAGAGGGGAGATTTTTGCCGAGGGGCCGTTCCAATCGCCGATTTCTGGAAATTCCCGCGAAAAATCTGTCTTCTGGCATTCGAAGGCACTCTCTATACTTCCGACCGACGTTCGCTGGGAGCATGGAACTCCCGGGGGCGTTTCGGGGAAAAGGAGTTCCCATGCGCAGCATCGCGATCATGAATCAGAAGGGTGGGGTCGGGAAGACCACCACCAGTGTCAATCTGGCCGCCGGCCTGGCCCGGCAAGGGAAGCGGGTCTGCCTGCTCGACCTGGATCCGCAGGCTCACGCCTCGCTGCATCTGGGGGTCGAATTGCCGGGCAACGCGCCCACGATCTACCACACGTTCACTGGCGAGCGGACGATGCAGCAGATCCGCCGACTGGTCGGACCACAGCTCTGGCTGGCCCCCGCCAGTATCGACCTGGCGGCCGCCGAGGTGGAGCTGGCCGACACACAGGGGCGCGAATTGATTTTGCGTCAGGCTCTCGAACAACTGCTGGTCGTCGAACCGTACGACTACGTGATCATGGATTGCCCCCCTTCGTTGGGCGTTCTGACGATCAACGCGCTTTCCGCCGCCCGGGAGGTCTTCATTCCCTTGCAGCCCCACTTCCTGGCGCTGCATGGACTGTCGAAGCTCCTGGAGACAACGGCCCTCGTCACCCGTCGATTGAACCGCGAGCTGCGGGTCAGCGGGATCGTCCTCTGTATGTATGAGACGAATACTCGACTGGCGGCCGACGTGTCGGGTGACCTGCAGTCGTTCCTTTCGTCAAGCGATCCCGAAGCGCCCTGGTCGCAGGGACGAATCTTCCAGAACCGCATCCGGCGGAATATCAAACTCGCCGAGGCTCCCAGCTTTGGCAAGTCGATTTTTGACTACGCCCCGAAATGTCCGGGCGCGGAAGATTACGCGGGGCTGGTGGGCGAGGTTCTGCAAA
>JAPLOC010000553.1:22487-26068 GCA_026692825.1 Planctomycetota bacterium
AGGTTCCTGTTCTCATTCTATCGGTACTGACCGGTTTCAATCGTCACACGCGTGTCAGCCTCGCGCCCACACGCTCAAAAACTCAAACACCAGGTTCGCCGCCAGGATCGAGGTGATCTGCGAAGGGTCAAATGGGGGCGAGACCTCGACCAGATCGCAACCCACCATGTTGAGTCCCTTCAATCCACGCACCAGATGCAGCATCTGCCAGCTCGTCAGCCCTCCGACTTCCGGTGTGCCTGTCCCGGGAGCGAATGCCGGGTCGACGGCGTCGATGTCGAGCGTGACATACATCGGCCGACCACCAACCTGTTCATGGATCTCCGAAAGAACCCCCTCGACTCCCAGGTCCATCACCGCGTCGTGAGTGATCATCCGCGCCCCCAGACTCTGGGCGTCGAGGTAATCTTGCGGACCCGCCGTCGGACCGCGGATGCCGATCTGCAGATACGCTGAAATGTCGATCAGTCCTTCCTCAATTGCCCGGCGGAAGGGGGTTCCATGGCTGTACTTTTGGCCGGGGAACTCCTCGTCCCACGTGTCGGGGTGGGCGTCGAAATGCACGACGGCGACCGGGCCGAATTGTCTCGCATGCGCCCGAAGCGCGGGGAGTGACAGCGAGTGGTCGCCTCCCAGCGTCACGACCCGACAACCCGCCGACAGACATTCCGTCAGCTTGCGGTCGACCGCGCGATGCGTCGCCTGAATGTCCACCGGCACCACGTCGACATCCCCCACATCGACGATCTTCAGTGTCTCAAACGGGTTCACCCGCAGCGAGTTGTTGTAGCCCCACAACAGCAGCGACTGTTCCCGAATCGCGCGCGGTCCAAACCGGGTGCCGCTGCGGTAGGTGGTCCCTCCATCAAACGGCACCCCCACAATCGCGACATCCGCCCCCCGGGGATCGGGCTGATACGGTCGCCGACCAAACGTGGCGATTCCCTGGTAGGGCTGAGCGACGAACGGCGAGTTCGATTCCGACACGCGACTACTCCAGATAGGTTGTCCCGTTGATGGCCGCTTCGTAGGCCGCCGCCAGCGCTTCACTTTGCGCCGGATCGAGCTTGCCTTCCGTCACGCGAGCCGCGATCTGTCGGCGGAATCCTTCCCAGACTTGTTTCTGATCGTACCGGGCGAATCCCAGCATCTCCCCCAGCCGACTTCCGGGGATGATCTTCGCGACGTGCGTCCGACCATCCGGGCCGACCACGACCTGGGCCTCGTTCGGGATCCCAAACAGATTGTGAAAACTTCCCATCACTTCCTGGTAGGCACCGATTAAGAACAGACCCAGGTAGTACGTTTGCCCTTTGAAGTCGTGCATCTCCAGCACCTGCTTCACCGACTTGACGTCAACGAATCGATCGATGCAGCCATCGGAATCACACGTCACGTCGACCAGCGTCGCGACGGTGTCGGGAGCTTCGTTCAGCCGATGCAGCGGCATGATCGGGAACAACTGTTTAATCGCCCACGAATCCGGGGCCGAGCGAAACAGCGAGAAATTGCAGAGGTACTTCGACGCGAGATTCTTTTGCAGGTCGGCGAATTCATGTTCGTGAATTCCCGCCCGCATCGCCAGCTCGGACGCCCGGGCGCAAATCTCCCAGAACAGCACCTCACCCTTGTGCAGTTCGTCTTTGTCATCCAGCGCGTCGTGATACGCCTCGCGGAAGTTCTTCGCGTTGATTCCGTCGAGAACCTGCTTCATCTCGAAGATCACTTCGGGATCATCGTCGTCCAACACGACCGTGGGACGGTCGTTGGCGAAGGTTTCGATTTCGTCACGAATCGACATCACAAGCAGCGAGTGGTACGCCGTCATCACCCGGCCACTCTCGGTCACCAGGTGCGGATGCGGCACCTGTTCGTCATCGCACACCGACTTGATCGTATAGACGACGTTGTTGGCGAATTCTTCGATCGAATAGTTGATCGACCCTTCGAACGTGCTGCGGGAGCCGTCGTAGTCGACACCCAGGCCGCCGCCGATGTCGAGGTACTCAACCCCCAGGTTCATCTGTCGGATCTTCGCATAGACCCGTGCCGCCTCACGCATCGCGTTCTTGATTCGGCGGATGTCAGTCACCTGCGAACCGATGTGGAAATGCAGCAGCTTGAGGCCGCCTTCGAGACCATGACTCTTGAGCAGCCGAATGCATTCGAGAATCTCGGACGTGGTGAGACCAAACTTCGCCGCCTCGCCACCGGAACTCGACCACTTTCCCGAGCCTTTGGAATACAGCTTGGCTCGCAATCCGATCCAGGGGACCACGCCGGCCGCCTCGGCGCAGCGAATGATCAGCTTGAGTTCGGTCAGCTTCTCGACCACCAGCACCACCCGCTTGCCAACGCGGACTCCCATCAGCGCCAGATTGACGAACGCCTCATCTTTGAAGCCGTTACAGACCAGCAGCGAGCCGGCGGGTTGGTCGAGCGACAGGGCGGCGTACAGTTCGGGTTTCGAACCGCATTCCACCCCCACACTTTCCCCCACCCCTTCCTTCAGAAACTCTTCGACCACTTCCCGCCGGGGATTCACCTTCATGGGAAACACCGGGAAGTGTTCCCCCTTGAACCCCGCCTCTTTCGACGCGGTTTCGTACGCGAGACAGAGCCGCCTCAGTTGCGTCCCCAGAATCTGCGGGAATCGCAACAGGATCGGCGTCGAGAGTTTCTTTTCGCTGACGAGTTGCTCGACCAGTTCGAACACGTCGGCCCCCGGACCGGCGGACCGCCGAGGGTGGACCATCAGGTGTCCTTTGACGTTGATCGAGAAGTACCCCGCCCCCCAGTTCTCGATCCCGTAGGTCTGCCCGACTTCTTCTATGTCTTGACGCATCGATTCCCGGTTCCCTGGATTAGATGTCGAGGTCTTCCACGTGGTTCGCTTCGCTCATGATCAGCTCATAGCGCAACGCCGGGTCTTTTCCCAGCAACTGGTCAAACGTCTTGTCCGCTTCGAGCTGCGCTTCAATGTCGACCCGCAGCAGGATTCGCGAATCGGGATTCAGCGTCGTCTCAGCCAGAAACTGGAACGGCATCTCGCCCAGTCCTTTGAATCGACTGATCTCGGGATTGCGGTTCGCGGGGAGCGACGCCAGAAACGCCTCTTTGTCGGCGTCGGTGAGGGCGTAGTGAATCTCCTTCCCCACGGCGATGCGATACAACGGAGGCTGTGCCAGAAAGACGTGCCCCGCGCGAATCAGCTCCCGCATGTGGCGAAAGAAGAAACCCAGCAGCAGGGTCATGATGTGGTTGCCATCGCTGTCGGCATCCATCAGCAGAATGATCTTGTGGTACCGCAGATTCCGCAGTTCGAACCGTTCCCCAACCCCCGTCCCCAGCGTTTCGACCAGATCTTTCAGTTCCTGATTGAGCAATGCCTTCGGGGTCGCCATGGATTCGGTGTTGAGGATCTTGCCCCGCAGCGGCAGGACTGCCTGAATCCGGCTGTCGCGTCCCTGCACCGCGCTCCCGCCGGCGGAGTCTCCCTCGACGATGAAGATCTCGGATTCTTCGGGCTTGGTGCTGCGACAGTCGACCAGTTTCCCCGGGAGCGTACTGCGGCGGGTGGT
>JAPLOC010000554.1:0-8416 GCA_026692825.1 Planctomycetota bacterium
GGGAAGGCCCAACAGGTCATACGTCGCACGTCGAATCAAAGTCCGCCGGTCGGCGATCGGTGATGGCGCGATCCCCGCAGACTTCCACTGCGGCGTAATCCAGCGGTCAATCGCCGACTGTTCCCAATCGGGGTAGGTCGACGGGGGGAGCGCGGGAATCACGACCGGTTGCAGCGACCAGTGGCTCTTGCGAAGTTCCGCGATCCCCTCGGGCGAACCGGGAGAGTGCAGGCCGGTCGCGATCCCGGAGGCAGGAAACGGCGTTCCCCGGGTGACCCACTCCGTGAGTGCCGCGATCTCGGCGTCGGGGAGCTTGGCGGTGGGAGGCATTTTGATATCGTCGGTGTGGCTCAGCACTTCGAGGAACCGACTTTTCGCTGGCTGGTCCCGATCAATAACTAGGCCAGCGTCTCCCCCCTTGTTCACCGCAGCGGCGGAATCAAGCCGGAGCCCCCCCTTCTGCTTCTCGGAACCATGACACGACAGGCAGCGATCGATCAGAATCGGTCGGATCTTGGCTTCAAAGAAGTCGGCGTCCGCAGGCTCGGCGGCATGCACGCCGCCACAGGTCGCCACGAGTGCGAGCGACGTGAACCATGCGACCGAAACGGCGAGGCGCAGTGAGGGGGCGGTGTGAGGATTCATGTTCATGAATCCAATTTGATGGATGGGGAGGGAGCCGTCAATTGAGCAGCGGGGAAAGGTGCTTGCCTGCCTGGCCGCGTACTTCTTACAACACTTGGGAGTTCCTTGCGAGAGTCACGACAACTACTGTACGTGCAGATCCTTAGTGTCGACAAACGACAACCTGGATACCTCTGAGGGGCCTAACTTGCGATGCCGTACAGTCCCGGAAGTGCCAAGCAACGGAGAAGCGAATTTGATTGCGTCAAGCAGCTACCGCTGGGCGAGTATCCATGGTGAATTCGACTTTCCGAATGGTTCCGAAATTCGCTTTCGCGGAGTTTCCGCGAAAGGAGAAACTCCGTCCGCCTGCCCTCCCTACGGATTGGTCCTCTGCGACCAGGAATTCGGTGGGGGCGAAATCGCCGCCGAACTGCGTTTTCCAACTGTCGATGAAAAAACGCAGTGCCATCTCTGCGTTGAGTACAATCCGAAGTCGAAAGGATTCCTGACTGCGGGAATCGGCCAGCCATTGCAATACGTTGTTCAGGAGAACGGGAGAGCGTTTTCGCACGATTGCACTTCTCGGGTCGCCCAATACGTTGCGAACGGGCCACCAGTACTCTCTCCGAGTCCGAATCGAAGGGTCGTACCTCAGCCTGATCGTTGACGGCGTCGGAGTGATGTCGACCTCCCTGCCACATCCCGTCGCGGAAACACAGGTTGGAATTTGGGTCACGTCGAATTCGGAGGTGATCATCCGCGATTTTCGCATTCACACCCATCGCCCCAAAGCGTTCGTGGTGATGCAGTTTTCGACCCCCTACAACGAACTCTACCAGGAAGTGATCGCGCCGGTTTGTCTGGAGTACGACATTGAAGCGGAACGCGGGGACAACATCTACAGCCAGGGGACGATTATCTCCGAAATCGCCCGGAAGATCGACGAAGCCCGGCTGGTAATCGCGGAGATCACGCCGTCAAACCCGAATGTCTATTACGAAGTCGGGTATTCTCATGCGCGGGCGAAGCCGACGATTCTGATCGCGGACCGCAAACTCGATCGTCTGCCGTTCGATGTTTCACCGTTCCGAACGCTGTACTACGAAAATTCCATCGACGGGAAGAGGCGAATCGAAGAAAGTCTCCGCCGGCATATTGAAGCGATTGTCGGCCGCGCCCCGCATTCCTGAGTCGGGTGAAAATGGGTCAGGGTTTGAAAACCCGGGGCAGGACCGGATTTTCATCGCCGGTGTTCCGTCCCGTCTGGCCGGCGTCTCATTTCCGACCGATCGCCGTTTTCAACGCCAAGGTATTTCAAAGATCATGCGACAAAGGCGGGTTGCGCGCTCCCCAGGCGTCTTCCAGTTCAAACTGCGCGCGTCGCGCGACTCGGCGGTCGAGTTCCATCTGTTCCTTTTCGCACAATCGCTCCAGCATCTGGAGTTTCTGGTCCGCGGCGACCACCCGCTGACGCTCCCCCTCCACACGTCGCGCCGCCGCTTCGAGTTCGACCGCCATTCCTTCAATCGCTGCGAGAAGTTGAGTCACATGGGCACGATGAGCGGCGAGTGACCGAACGTCGATCAGGTCGGTCTGCTCGCTCTGCCGGGCGGCGGCGACTGCCTGCGCGTGTTCATGTCTCAGCGAGAGTTCGTCGGAAAGAAGTCGGGATTGGTGCCGACTCGCCACTGCCAGTTCCTGAACACGCTGGTCGCGTTCGGATTTTCGGATCCGGATCAGACTGTGCAGTCGGGCGGGAGACATGGTGGTGTCTTGTAGGAACGGGTCAGGAACTGCGATGCGGTGTGACGGTACTCCGCGAATGGAACGACAACATTCGGAACCGGGGTGATCTGGAGATTAGAACGCAGCGCAACGGTCGGCGAGCGTAAGCAACCATTGCTGAAGTTCACACCAGTTGGTCCACTCATCTCGTTCCTGGCAGAGAAACGAAAGGATCTCCTGCCGGTGCGCGATCGCCAGATCGACTGCACGCTGACTTCCGGACTGATACGCCCCGATCGAAATGAGATCCTCCGCCTGATGGTACGCTGCCAGGAGTTTGCGAATGACACCCGCCGCGTGCTTGTGGCCCCCTGGAACAATGTCGCTCATCACCCGGCTGAGGCTCGCCAGAATGTCGACTGCGGGGAAGTGGCCTTCGTGCGCTAGTTTGCGGGACAGTACGACATGACCGTCGAGCGTTCCACGCACCGCGTCGGCGATCGGTTCGTTCGGGTCATCCCCTTCCACCAGCACAGTATAAAGACCGGTGATGCTGCCAGAAGTCGTTCGGCCGCTACGTTCGAGAATCCGGGGCAGTAGCGCGAAGACGCTGGGGGGATAGCCGCGCGTCGCGGGGGGTTCTCCCGCCGCCAAGCCGATTTCCCGCTGCGCGAGCGCCAGCCGCGTGATGCTGTCGACAACCAACAGCACATTCTTGCCCTGGTCCCGAAAATACTCCGCGACCGCCGACCCCACGCAGGCGGCGCGCCGGCGAATCAGGGGCGATTCATCGCTGGTCGCCGCGATCACCACCGACCGCGTCATCCCCTCGGGACCCAGGTTCTCTTCCAGAAACTCCCGGACTTCACGGCCACGTTCACCAATCAGAACGACCACGTTCACGTCGGCGGAGCTGCGCCGCGCGATCTGGCCCAACAACACGCTTTTTCCTACGCCCGAACCGGCGAAGATCCCCAACCGCTGACCGACGCCGCAGGACAGAAAGCCATCGATCGCGCGAATTCCCGTCGACAGCGGAGACTCGATTCGCGGACGATTGAGCGGCGATGTGACTTCCGGAACGAACGACACCCGGTCGGTAAGACGCGGCGGCGTGCCTCCATCGAGCAACCGGCCCGAGCCGTCGAGAACCCGTCCCAACAGTCCCGCACCCACACGCAGTGTCGGGGCCGACCGAGTCAATGAGACGCGACTCCCCCGGCGAACCCCAGCCAGATCCCCCTCGCACAGGAGGACCGTCTCCTCATCGCGGAAGCCGACGACCTCGGCCCTTAACGGATTCGCCCCATCGCGATCGATTTGGCACCACGCGCCCAGCGGCGCGGGAAAGTCGGTAGCGGAAACCGCCAAGCCGGAAAGTCGCGAAACACTTCCCGACAATCCAAAGGGAACGACGCGCGCCAATTGACTGGCCCAGCCTACCACGGGAGTGTCCAGCACAGACGTCGGCATGACACTCACTCCCCGGTCAGTTCAGCGACCATTCGCGCCAGTTGAGTCTCGACACGCGCGTCGATCGATCCCGATGTCAGCTCGACAAAACACCCGCCCGGAGTGATCGACGGATCGGACACGATCCGACAGCCAGGGTTCAGGCCCTGTCGCGAACCGGGTCCCTGAACAAGCGAGACATCGCACGGATTCACCCGCAGTGCGACCTGGGGAATGCCCGCCGCGAGTGACAGCGCGTCGCGCAACATGCCGTCCGCGAGATGGGGCTGCGCTGTCAATTCGGCGCGCACGATGCGACCGGCCATCGCCGCCGCGAGTTGCATCACCTGGGTTTCCGAACGGGCCACCCATTGTTCGCGTTCCGCGGTCAGTTGCGTCAGCAGGTCATCCACGGCGTGCAGCAACGGACCGACCTGCTCCCGGGCGGCGTCGACCGATCGCAGCGCGGCGCGGCGTTCGATCTCCTTTTCCATCGTATCGTGGGCGGCGGCGCAACCGGCTGCATACCCCTCGTCTGTCGCCTGACGGCGCGATTCGGCGCGGGCCGCCTCCAGCAACTCTTCCGCCTCGACCCGGGCCGATGCCAAGAGGTCGGTGCATTGCCGTTTCAGATCGGTGTATTGCAGCGCCGCGGTGTCGGAACCGAGCGGCGACTGACCCTTGATGATTCGAGCGGGGGATCGCAACAGGCTCATGTCGCCGCCTCTTCCATCGCGCGCTGGCGATTCGTGCGGCGGCCGCGCCAGCGCAGGGGAGTCAGTTCATGGGCGATCGCCCGTTGGGCGGCGTCCACGTCGGCCAGACGCACGGGGCCGAGCTGATCCAGCGCACTCTGAAGCGCGAGCGCGTCCGCCGCCGTCAGACTGTCACGCAGTTTCGTAACAATGGAATCATCCGCCCCTTTGAGCGCGATCGCCCAGTGTTCCAAATCGAACGAGGCGAACAGCTCCCGTAACGATCCGTCATCCAACATCCGCAGATCGTGAAATTCCGCCTGGGGGATGGACTGGGGAGCTGCGACACGACGCGCTGCGTCTCGGCCGAGGGTCTCCAGTATCGGCGAGTTCGGTTCATTCACCCGTGCGGATGGCGGCACTGTGGAATCGGCCGGAATGTCGCGGGCCGCGTCGAGACGCGATCGCCGCAGAGTTCTCAAGCGTTCTTCCAACACACTGGCGAACTCGGAGAGAATCGTCGGGGAAGGAGCGTCAAGTGTCGCCATGCGGCGGCCGATATCGAGCCGCACGCCGGCGGGCATCAGTCGCAACACGAATGCCGACTGGGCCGGAGGCAGTCGCGAGAGGATGACCGCGATCGCCTGCGGCGGTTCGTCCCGCAGCAGCGTCCGCCATTCATCGGCAGAACAATCGTGCAGCATCGCGAATTCGCGTGAGGCATGGGAGACCGGTTCATCCCCCCGACCGGCGGACGCCCGCTCCACGGAGACGGAACTCTGGGCCAGTTCCGACAAATCCAGCCCGGAATCGTCGGGGCCATGGTGATTTGCCGTTTCCGCAGTGGAATCCCGCGAATCGCCGACATCATTGGTCAATCGATCGTCCGCATCTTCCGCAAATGAGCTGTCGGGGGCTGTCGCATCCGGCGCGGAACTACGTCGCGTGATTCGGGGGAGTGTGCAGACAATTGCCAGGAGTGTCGCCAGACCCACCAGTGCGCCGGGCCAGGTTTGCAGCCAGGCCATAATCTGCTGAATGGACATTTCTCCCTCGCTGGCCACGGCGGGTTCGCCGGTGGATTCTCCCCGAAACACGATTCGAACAACATCCTTCGTGCTGAATCCCGATTCCAGGCAGGCCGGGCGGATCGCGGTGAACCTCCGGCCAATGAACGTGTCACCGCCGGCGGAATTTCAACGGTGACAAAGTACATTGGTCCCGCACTCCGCAACTCGCGCTCGGTGACCTGTATCGAAACTTCGGGAATCCAGGCGAGTTTTTGAGCCAGTTCGGACTCGACACTCGCGGCGGTCGGTTCGAGTTCCCGTGGTGGTCTCAGTTCGCTCGCGCGAAAGCCGGTGGCATGCACGGTGTCGACCTCTTCCGCCGATGCCGTCTCACATCGTCCGCGCTCGCGAGTCCAAACGCACTGGCGACAGCGGTCTTCAACGACTCGGCGAGTTCTGGCGAGACGGCCTTTCCCGCACGCGGGGTGATTCCCAGAACGGCCGTCGTACGTCCTTCGTTTGAAAACGTGCGGCGTTTCGCACGATTCCACATCAGTCGGGCGTCGGCGATGTTCGGGTCGGCCTTGAACATCTCGATGAGTTCATTGGCGCGTGCCGAGTCCATCAGTTCCTGACGATGGCTCTCGCTGACTGGCCACGCCGACTGACTGAGGGCCTTTTCGTAATGGTCGCCAAACGACGACTTGCCATTGGCGTCGTGAGAGAGCAGCGATTCACAGCGTGCGCACTGATCGGCAGGCACGAAAATCCGTCCCCCCGAAACGCGCAGACCGCTCACCCCAGCCTGCTTCAACGTCCCCTGTGCCGTCCGCAATTCGGCGGCCACAAACACCTTGCCGCCAAACAACGGCTTGTCGGCGGTCGCGTCCTCCTGAGACCATAACCACCCTCCCGCCACGACACACGCCACCCCGGCCGCGAACAGCGCATAACGCCATTGTGTCGGCATCTGCGCGAGCAGATTTCGCACGGGGGCGGCGAGTGTTGACCAGGAATTCATGCGATCGGATGAGGCCTTGGACGCGATTCCCGACGAGGGAGGGGGGCGCGGACAAGGGGAGGGGCCGAGCGTGATATCCCGGATTGGCGATCAGGTCAAGGTGCGTTTTTCTGAACCTCCGGTCTCGCCCATTCCCCCCGCATCCACCGCAGTAACAAATCGAGATCTCGATCGGACAGCCGCTCGGTGTCAAACGCGGGCATCACGTTCTTCTTGCCGTAGAACTTCCGTTCACCGGGGTTCCGCACAAAGTCCTGCAACCAGGCGATCGAACCGTAACCGTCGAGTTCAGGAGCGGGACTCAGTCCGCCACTTCCCGCGCCATCGGGGTCGCCCGACTTCAGTGAGTGACACTGCAAACACTGGGCGAATTCCAGCGGTTCTCCCTGAGCGTTCATCACGTCACCACTAAACACTTCCTGGCCAAGTTTCAACTCTTCTTCCGAGAACCCGCTGGCGTCGCCGCGTCCCGACTCTTTGGCAACCAGCGCCGCCACCGCCCGCACGTGTCGGTCTTCCAAAGGACCATTCGGTTTGACGTTCTCCTCGAGCCACTTTCGCATCTCGCCATTCTTGATCCGTTCGCCTCCCTTGATTTGGTCGGTCTGTCCGAAAAACTTCGGCCCCGTCGGATCTTTGAGAAACGCGGACAGCCAGTCCTGTCCGCCGAAACCCGCCAGATCGGGTGCCGTCCCCGCGACAGGGCGATCGACCCCATCAACCAATTCCCGCTTGGTTTTCCCTGTGCCATCGTGTCCGTCCCAGGTGTGGCAGCCGGCGCAGTGTTCGGCGAACACCAATGGTCCGCGCACCCGCGGGTCGTTTTGCAACAGCGCGACCGGTCCATCGGGAGGAACACCGTTTTCGCGGGCCAGCCACAATGCGCGAGAGGCGAGCGCCTGCTCCTGCGATTTCGCTTTGGCGAACGCCGGATCCGCATGATCGTTCTTCCAGCCGTACCAGAGGAGCCAGGCGGACCCACCAATGAGTCCCAGCACCAGGATCGACGCCAGCCCCCGGCCAACCATTTGTCCGACCACTTTGTCGTAGAACGGGACGAGTGACAACAGAATCACAATGACTAATGGCAAGGCCCCGGTGACAAGCACCTCTCTGTCTGACGGAACCATGTGCCGCAGTTCGTAGAGCGGTCGGACGTACCATTCCGGACGGGCCAAATAGGGCAAATCGGGGTCGGCGGGTGCCTGCAAAGTGATCTCGTTCGGGGGGAGTTCCAGCTCCGCCGCGGTCCCCGCGGGGTTTGAAAACAGCCGAGGTCCGAATAGCGTGACCCCCGTCGCGACCAGCATCAAAATGAAAAACACCAGCAGATTGCGGCTCGTTTGAAACGGCCAGTAGGGGAGCGAGTCGGCACCAGAAGAGGCCTGTGGCAGCGCGACGATTGGCAGGTCGACCCCCCGCTTCGTCGCGCAATTCGACATCAGTTTTTCGCGGCGAACCAGCGAGAAGTGAATCGCCAGCAAGAGTGTCGCCAGCACCGGAAGCACCACCACATGCAGGGTGTACAGCCGGGTGAGAGTGAGACTGCCGAATTCACTCCCGCCAATCAACAGCGTCTTCATTGTCGGTCCGAAAACCGGCATTGTGCCGACAATGCTGGTCTCGATCTGATACGCCTGGTATCCCTTTTGATCCCAGGGCAGTGGGTTCCCGGTCACCGCGAGTCCAAACACCAGGCTGGCGAGAATCAGGCCGCTCCAATAGGTCACTTCCTTCGGCCGTCGATAGGCGGCGCTCACCACCACCATCAACAGGTGCATCACCATGCCGATAAGCATCAGGTGCGATGTGGTGTGATGCAGCCCGCGCACAAACGAGCCGAACATGGTCTGCGTTTCGAGGTATTGCACGCTCCCCCAGGCGGC
>JAPLOC010000554.1:8479-9161 GCA_026692825.1 Planctomycetota bacterium
GGCTGTAAACCGTCATCAGCAGCGTGCCGGTGATCAGCTCGACGCCGAACATCAGCGCCAGCGAGCCCCCCCAGACGTACCGCCAACTGGCGGCTCTGCTCACAGGAAAATTCAACAACACCAGGGCGTGCAGCAAACCGCGATAACCGGTCCGGTCGTCCAGCCAGTTGAGGATCTTAGACAAGGGGCACCTGCTCCGGAATTCCGGGTTCGAATTTCGCGAAGACGATGCTCACCCAAGGCTCGCCACCCACCGATTCAATCTTCGACTCAAGCCGGTCGAGGCCCCGTTTTT
This sequence comes from Planctomycetota bacterium, assembly GCA_026692825.1. GTDB lineage: Bacteria > Planctomycetota > Planctomycetia > Planctomycetales > Planctomycetaceae > UBA10511. The sequence continues at coordinate 8,775 of JAPLOC010000554.1, forward strand.
GCGGCCCGGCGATTGTCGTTCCATTCGCGGCGTAACTCGCCGCGTGGCATGGGCAGAAGAATTGCTTCTCTTCCGCGACATAGTCGACGGGACACCCCAGGTGTGGACAGACGACCGAAAACACATCGACATCCGCTTCCCCCGTGCGGACCACCCAGACGGCACCGATGGTTCCCTCTGCGTATTTCGTCCAGGCATCCGTCCGCTGGTCGCGCAACACGACCCGGCGGGGGACACCCACTTCGAGATCTTTGACGCGAACGAGTTTTCGCGACTTGGAGGATTTGGATTTTCGACGGAACGGTTCGGTGAGAAAACCGACGCCCGGCACCGCCAGTAGCGCCAGATAGGCACCACTCAGCAGAGCCGAGGCCCAGTGAAAGAAAC
>JAPLOC010000555.1:0-1531 GCA_026692825.1 Planctomycetota bacterium
ATTCCCGGCGCGGCACCGCTTCGCGTGGCCGCAACAGAAACAAGAGCCCTGTCACAGGAACTGGTTCGGAGTCGCTGGCGACAAATGCAACGCTGTCGCACCAAAGTGGGGGACTCTATTCCCTCCAGCTTCCGCGAACGACTGGATCACTATTATGGACTTTGGGATGGCGGCCCCCCACGCATGCCGATATGCTGATGGAAGTGCGCTCCGGCGATGAGAGGATGGGATTTCCGATGTCGAACATGCCCGGGTTGTTTTGTCGTGGACCAGTGCGGCGGAGGGAGTTTCTCCGGGCCGGCGTTCTGGCGTTGGGCGGTCTGTCGCTGGAGGAAGTCTTGCGTCGACGAGCGGCGGCGGGGGTCGGCGAACCGACGACCTCCGTCATTCTGTTCTGGATGTGGGGGGGACCGAGTCAGCTCGAAACCTACGACATGAAGCCCCACGCGCCGCAGGAATATCGCGGCCCGTTAAACCCGATTCAGACCAACGTCCCCGGGATGGAGATCTGCGAGTATTTCCCGCTTCAGGCGCAGATGGCCGACCGGTTTTCGATCATTCGGTCGCTGCACCACGAAATGGCCGCTCATAACGACGGCAGTATCGAAGTTCTGACCGGAAAAACGCCGCGAGTTCCTGACCCGACATCGCAGGCGCGGTCCGAACATCCCGATTTCGGGATGATCGCCAGCTACGTTCGCGGAGCCCACACCGACGGTTTGCCACAGTATGTGGGTGTGCAGCGAGCCCCGTTCATGACGCAAACCGGGTACCTGGGGGTTGCTCACAAGGCGTTCGAGACGGGCGATCCCTCTGTTCCCGACTACGCCCCCAAGAACCTGACGTTGGCGACCGGTCTCGATAATGGTCGGCTCGACGATCGCAAATCGCTCTCGGGTCAGTTCGATCGGTTCCGGCGCGATCTCGATCTGCGCGGGAGTCTCGAGGGGGTTGACGTGTTCCGGACCGCTGCGTTTCAAATGCTGACCAGCCGGCGGGTCGCGAGCGCGTTCGAACTGGCGAACGAAGATCCCCGGCTACGCGACCGTTACGGCCGCCATCGCTGGGGGCAGAGTTGTCTACTGGCGCGACGTTTGGCCGAGGCGGGGGTGGCGGTGATCAACATCGATGCGACCGCTCCCAACGACACCACGAAGAATTTCAGTTGGGATGACCACGCCGGGGCGTTTCATCTCGACTTCGCTCAGCGCGAGCGGGTGCCACAGATGGATCAGGCACTAACGGCGTTGGTTGAAGATCTGGGGGCAAGGGGCCTCGACAAACATGTGCTGGTGATCGCCTGCGGAGAATTCGGGCGGACTCCGCGCGTGACCTATGCTCCGAAGAATTTCTCGGATCAGCCGGGGGTGGGACGGGACCATTGGCCTCAGGCGTTCAGCGCGTTCATTTCCGGTGGGGGCCTGCGGATGGGGGAAGTCGTGGGGGCGAAGACGTCGCGTTCTGAGTATCCGATTTCCAATCCGGTGACACCCCAGGATCTGCTGGCAACGGTCTATCGGCATCTGGGGAT
>JAPLOC010000555.1:1547-14717 GCA_026692825.1 Planctomycetota bacterium
GTGGCGATATTGCCAGAGGGGAAGCCGATCGCGGCGTTGATGTGATCCGTTGGATCACTGGAGCCATGCCACTTAAAATCCACCGTCAATTGGTCAACTGACTCGTAAGGCGCGCCTGTCCCGGACGTGCCGAAATCACCCCCTCCGAGTCCAGTCGCACACTCCCCCAGCCAACCTCGCGCTCCCGCCCTCCATGTCGCACACCGTCAAGTCGATTGAAACCTACTGGGTTGACCTTCCACTCCGTCCGGTCCCCGCTCGCAACATGGTCCGTGAGATTCCTCACTGGACGTTGTTCGAAATCTGTCAGGTGACACTCGACTCCGGGGTTGTCGGCATTGGCGAGACGATGGTTTACTACACGTGGGGGGCGGCCACAGTCTCTGACGAAGCCCGTCGCAAGGTGATTGGAAAACACCCCGCCGAGAACATGTGGGACGATTCCCTGGGGGCGGGGTTACAGATCGCTCTGTTCGACGCGGCGGCCAAGATTCTGGACGCTCCGCTGCATCAACTGCTGGGGAAGCAGCATCGCGACCGCTGCCATATCTCCTGGTGGGATATCGACCTGCCCGCCGACGACTGGATCAGCGAATGCCAACTCGCGCAAGCGAATGGCTATACAAGCTTTAAAACGAAGGGGCGCCCGTGGTACGACGTTGTCGAAAACACCCGCAAGCTGTGCGCCACGCTCCCTCCGCACTTTGAAGTCGACATGGACTTCAACGGGTTCGGTGTTGACACAGCGCACTGCACACGACTCCTCAAGGATCTGGAACAGTTCCCCAACGTGGTGATGTTCGAGAGTCCGATTCCTCACAGCGATGTGGCGGGATACAAATTTCTGCGGCAGCATACCCACGTGCCTCTCTCGATGCACACCGCCCACCACTTTGGAGAAACGCCGATTGAGACGGCGATTCGCGAAGAGATGGTCGACGGATTCGTCTTGTGTGGCGGCGCGACGCGGATTCAACGCGAGGCGCACGTCTGTCAGGTCAACAATCGGTCATTCTTCCTGCAGATTGTCGGAACCAAGATTGCCGCCGCCTTCGCGTTGCAGTTGGGTGCGGTCTTGGAAAACGCCCGGTGGCCCTCGGTGAATTGCCATCAACTGTACGAACGAGATTGCGTGAAAACCCCGCTCCCGGTGCAAAACGGCCTCGCTCCGGTTCCCGCCGGTCCGGGTTTGGGAATCGAACTCGATTTCGAGGCGATCGAAAAGTTTCGGTGCGCTCCGAAAGAGAAACCGTTTCCGTTTCCCGAACTGCTGCTCGCCGTCCGCTGGCCGGCCGGCACGACCACGTACTACAACCACGCCTTCCAATACTGGGCCGACTGGCAAGGGGGGAAACTGCCGTTCTTCCCGCGTGGCGTGAATCTCGAACACATCCCGAACGACGGTTCCAAGGCGTGGCGAGAACTGTTCGCCAAGGCGCAACAAGGGGCGGTGCATTCGACCGAAGCGCCGTTTTAGGGCCGTTTCAATGTGGAGTTGATTCCATTTCGCCCGTCGACCGGCGGGTTGTGTCACGGTATCATCCGGACATTCGGGAGGCACTGCCGCGACAGTCCCCGGAGCGAAGATCTGTCTGGACGGCCGCTGGTAGGCGTCCAATCGAATGGCCGCCCGCGCCCTCGCAACGATCGCGCGGAGCGACGGTTTTCCTGGAGTGTTCTCAATGGTTGTCGTACGAAGCGGTTTGACGTTGTCTGTGGGCGCGTTGCTGTTCATCACCGGGTGTGTGCAATCGACTTCGGTCCCGACACCCGCACCTCCGCCTCCCGCCGCCGCTGGCGGCGTTCCCGGTCCGATGGGCCCCCCGCCCGCAATGGGGCCGGCCGCTCTGCCGCAATGGCAGGATGCCCCCGTGGCATTCGCCGACGGCAAGGCCGCGCTCTCGGGCAGCAACACCAACATCACGTTTGTCGGAACGAAGAACGACGGACAGCATGACGGTGGCTTCAAGACGCTGACGGGGACGGCCGACGCGACCGAAGACGGCAAGGGGATCGCGAAGATCAGCCTCGAAATCGAAACCGATTCGCTGTGGAGCGATAACCCGCAGCTCACTTCTCATCTGAAGAACAAAGACTTCTTCGATGTGAAGGACCATCCCAAAGCGACGTTCGTCACCACGGAAATCGCCGCCGTCGAAGGTGCCAGCCACACTCACAACCTGACTGGCGATCTCACACTGCATGGCGTGACGAAGTCGATCACGATGCCCGCCACGGTCACCAGCAGTGACGCCGGCTGGGTGTTGAAGTCGTCTTTCAAGATTGAACGAAAGGATTTCGGAATGGAATTCGGCCTGGAGAAAGTCAACAACGAAGTGTCGATTTCGGTCGCCATTGGCGTCGCCCAAAAGTAACCATGGGGCCAGCCACTCTGGTGAGCGTCGGGGTTGTGCCGGCGCTCATCGCGTTGATTGTGTTCGCCCTGGTGTGGCGGCTGTCCGGAATCCGCACAGCCGCCGCTCCGGTCGCGGTCGCCGGGATGGCGTTCGCCGCCGGCGTCTGCGCGGGATACGTCGCGCTGATCCGAGTCGCCGGACTTGCACCGGCGTACCCCCATGACGGCTGGCAGTGGCTTCCCTGGCTCGCACTGCTCGCTTCGACATTGGTGTGCGGAGCGGCCAGCCCCAGGCTCCCCCGCTGGGTGGGTCCGTCGATCGCCGCGTTTGTCGCGATTTTGACCGTCGCAATCATCGTCCCACACTGGGTCAAGCTGGCACCACAACGCCCGGTGTGGATGGCGGTGGGTGCTGTCGCGATCTGTGGCGTCTGGATCCTGCTCGATACGTTGTGGCGGGAGCGAGTGACCCTGTCGGCGACGATGGCGGTTGGCATGACAGGAATCGCGACAGCCGCTGTTTTGGCGCTCGCTGGGAGCCTGAAATTCGGGCTGCTCACAGGACTGGCGGTTTCGGCCTTTGGGGGAACCGTGCTGGCGACACGGATCGGTCGCGTTCCCACCGCGCAGCGCGGCATCCTCCCCGGTTATTGCACGCTGGTGATGGGCATTCTGCTGGTTGGCTGGTTGTATAGCGCGGACAGCGCACCCCCGGCGTCGTTTCTGTTGCCGGCGCTCGCCCCGGCAGCGATTGGAATCCTGGGTCATCCCCGAGTCGCATCGCGTACGGGTCGCTGGCAGGCTCCGCTGGAAGTGACTCTCGCGGCGGTTGCCAGCGGTGTCGCGGTCTGGATGGCGTGGCCGACCGAATCCTGGTAACTCAAGAACCTTCTCACGCACTCACTCAATTCCCGGAACTTGAATTCCTGCTCCATGACCAGTTACTCCGCCCGACTCGCTTCCGCCATCCGCGCCACGGGAAATCCGGTGTGTGTGGGACTCGATCCCCGGTGGGACAATCTGCCCCCCGTGTTTCGGGAACGGGCGGCGGCACAGCCCGGGTCGTTTCTCGATCAAAAGGCGTTTGCCTACGAAGAATTTTGCAGTCGAATTGTGGAGATCGTCGCGGGAAAGGTTCCGGTCGTAAAACCACAGTCGGCGTTTTTTGAAGAGTGCGGGATGGCCGGCGTGGCGGCATTGTGGCGGGTCATGCGCCGCGCGCGACAGGCGGGCCTGTTGGTGATCTGTGACGCGAAACGGGGCGACATTGGCAGCACCGCCGAGGCATACGCTCAAGCGTATCTCGCCGACGATGGCGAAGGCCCTGGACAAGGGGGAGTCGACGCCCTGACGATCAATCCCTACCTGGGCCGTGATACGCTGGAGCCATTCGTTCGTGCCGCCCGGACGCATGGACGCGGGTTGTACGTGCTGGTGCGAACCAGCAATCCGGGAGCCGGAACATTTCAAGACATTCGCGACACAGCCGACCAGATGGTCTATCAGCGAGTCGCGGCGGTCGTCGAGCAACTTGCGGTCGAAACCAAAGGGGACGAGCCCTACGGTTGCGTCGGGGCGGTGGTGGGGGCGACCTATCCGCGGGAGTTGGTGGAATTGCGAGCGGTGATGCCGCACGTTCCGCTGCTGATTCCCGGGTATGGCAGCCAGGGGGCCAAAGCGGCCGATGTCGCCGCCGGATTCGGTAGCGACGGCGTGGGGGCGGTCGTGAACAGCTCGCGGGCGATCATTTTCGCGCACGAACGTAAAGACTTTCGCGAACGGTTCGCTCCCCACCAGTGGGAACAGGCCGTGGCTGCCGCCACTGAAGAGATGATCGTGGAACTTTCGCCATATTGCCGGCCAAGCGGAGGGTAGCTTGGATTTTCAACCACGTTGCGACGGGAATCGCGTGGAATAAATTCCACGCTACGGACACTTATCCCCGGCGATCGAGAACAAAGAACAACAACCGCCCTCTTGAATACCAAAATCGGCCGCGTTTCCTGCCGCAGCGTCAGTTGACACTCGCACGGCCGACTCCCGTTGGTCGCTGGCCGTGGCACCCTTCTGCAATTCAGGCGGGTGGTTGAAGAAACAAAGGGCCGTTCTCTCACGCAGGAGGGAACGGCCCAAAGAGCAATTCCGGTTTGCGGATTACCGCCGTCGGCGACCGCTACTGTTCCCGCCGCGCTGCCGGGGAGGTCCACCGCGACCGGGGCCACTGTCCGATGGGGCCGCCTTCAGCAAGTACGAGATCGCCTCTTCCCAGCTTGGAACATCGTCGAAGTTGACAATCGGTTCGGCACCTTCGTCTTCGTCAGATGCGCCGTTGGGGCCATCTTCGGGATCTTCATCGTCGAAGCCCACGCGGTCTTCGATCGATTCGAAATCGGCCTCGCCCCAGTCTTCCGGACGGGAGGTGTTCTTCCTGCGACCGCGATCGCGTCGATTGCGACCGCCCCGACCGCCAGCGGAATCCGCCTCGTCGTCCACATCCACTTCGGCCTCGACGTCTCGACGAGCGGGACGGTCGTCGGACTCAACGCGCGACTCATCACGGGCACCACGTCGCTCGCCACGTTCAGGACGGGGCGTTTCGCGAGCGGGCGCTGACGGGGCAGGTTCGGGTCGGCGAGAATCACCACCGCGATCGTCGCGGCTCGATCCCCGGCGACCTTCCGACTGGCGACCTTCCGACGAGCGTCGTTCGGGCTGACCGGGACGGCCACTCCCTTCGCGGCGCGGGCGATCGCCCCGCCGATCTTCGGAACGAGCCGGCTCGGGAGCGCGGGGCGCGGGGGCGGGAACGTCGGGAAGTTCTTCTTCCGACTCATCCCAGTCGCCGCCCGGAACATCGACTTTTTTCGCGACGGAACCCGACGCGGGACTGGCACTCGGACGAGCCGGCGCGGCACCTGTCGCTTCGTCTTCGGGCCGACGGCGGCGACGGCGTCGGCGACGACGCGGTTCCGAATCGTCACCCTCCTCTTCGTCGTCACTGTCCGCTTCCGGGCTGTCGTTCTTGGGACTGACCACTGGAGGAGCAGGAGCCGGTTGTGGCTTGGCGTGTCGAAGTCCCAGATTGGCGCGACGTCTTCTTTGACCACCTCACGCGGTGCGGGGCGCTCGTCGCGCGCTTCGACTTCGCGGGCGGCACGGGGCGCTTCCCGCACTTCTTCCGGTCGCTCACGGGGACGATCGCCCTTCGCACTGCGGTCGTCTTTGCGCCCGCGACCACGTGGACCCTTATCCCCACCCCGGCTCTCGCCTCCGCGCCCCGACTGAGGCCTTCCACCGGAATGCGATCGACCGCCAGACTGTGTCCGGCTGGGGGCCGGGCTGCGGTCGGAGACTTCTGGCTCGACCGGCGGTGTCTCTTCCGCCGCCGGGCTGGCGGACTGGCTCGATCCCGAACTGTCGTCCCAATTCCAGTTGGCGAGCGCGTCCCAGTACGAATCTTGCGGAGACGACCCGGTGGCCGGCTTCGGCTGGGGCGACCTCAAATCGGTTCGCTCCGGTTCGCTCGATTCAAGATCAGCGGCCGGCGCGACCCGTTTTGTCCGCTTCGCTTTCGCCGGCGGTGGAGCCTCGTCCTCCTCTTCGAAGACCGGTGCGGGCTCCTCTTCGGGTTCGTCGAACAACAGGTCTGCGAGCGATTTCTTCTTCGCCGGCTCAGCCGTCGGAACCGGCTTCTCTCCGGTCAGAATCGCTTCCAACTCGTTGAACGGAGGAACCTGGGCGCTCGACTTCGAACCCCCTGCGGTACCCGAGCCGCCCGTATTCTGAGCTGCCGTGTGTTCTTTGCCGGGTGTTGTGCCGAAGAGCTGCTCCGCCAGATCTTCCCAAGGATCGTCAGAGTCGGCACCCGATTTTTTTGCGAAGTCGTTCATCCCAAGAGTCTACCGTCTCTTGGAAGGCTTCTCAAGCGGAACTTCGCCCCCCACCTGTTGGATTTCCCGCCCCCCGGTCGCCTCCTGTTTGGCAAGCGCTGTCTTCAACGTCTTCTGATACTTCGTCGCCGGCTGAAAACCCGACGCCGATGCCAAAACCTCCCCGTCCGCGGTCAGTACCACCGTTGTCGGCAACCCCTCCACCTCCAACGCCTCACTGATCTCTGGATGTTCGTCCACATCGAGATGCAGGGGGATGAATTTGCCATTCACCAAGTCGACTACTTTTGAGTCGACCAGCGTCTCCCGCTCCAACTTTCGGCACCAACTGCACCTCTTTCCACTGAACACCAGTAGCATTGGCTGCCCGGTCGCCTGTGCCATCTTGTAGGCCGACTTCGGATCTTTCGCCCACAAGACCTCGCCGGCTTTTTCCGCGGAGACCTTTTGTACATTGCCACGACTGGTTCCCGTATCGGGAACACGGGTCCGCGCGTTCGCCGCCGCACCGGAAGCCCGGGAGAGAGGTTTCTGGCTGGGGGACTTGGGCTTTTCCGCGGCGTACAGGCTCTGGAATCCGACGCCAATTCCCAACGAAATCGCGAACAGCCAGTGGGCGGTTTTGTGCATGGTATTCTCCAGAAGGATTTATCGGCATCTCCGGAAGAATCCCCCCACAACTTCCAGGGTGAATTCCTTCGGAATTTGCGCATCACGCCAATTGCGTGCTAGAGTTTCATTGGACCGATTCCCCGGATCAAACAGACTCACCATGCGTTCGCATTCACCGCCATCACGATTCAGACCCGGACTGGCACTGGTGCTGGTTTGTCTGACCGGCTGCGCGGGGATGGGCCGTTCTCAGCAAACGTTCCGCTGGGCGGAACCGATCGAGTCTTCGAGGAGCAGTACAACCGCCCCCCTGGGAGCGCAGCCCGGCCGGGTTCAGCGCCCGGCTTCTCCCAGGCGCCCTCCGTCCGGTGATCGGTCGAAAATCGAACCTCGCCAGCCCCAAGAAGCACAACAACCGAACCCGACCGACTCCACTGACGTCGATCCCGGCCGTCATTTGGAAGAGACCGATACCCCCACTGAGCCGACCGAAACAGAACCCCGAACCTCCGGGAAGCTCTCGGTTCCCTCCATCGACCTCGAAGAGATTATTCCCATCGGCGAACTGGAGCTGGAGGTTCGCGCTCCGGACCAGTCCGCGGTCGATCGGCTGACGACTTACCATATCACGCTGCGTAACAGCACAGCGGAGCCGGCGAACAATCTGAGTGTCGTCTGCCGTCTTCCCCAAGGCGTGCGATTCCCCGGTTCCGACTCCGACGAACTGGCCGCCACAACCGGTCGACTGGAGCAGGGAGAGACCAAAGAGTGGGATCTGTCGTTGATCGCCGATTCCTCTGGATCGAAATGCTGTGTCTTTCGGTTGCAACCCGAAGGCCATCGTGACTGCGATCCACCAACGGTCGAACGCAAAGTCTGCGTCGAGTTTTTCGATCGGCAATTCTCACTCGAGATTCTGGGGCCGACGAAGCGTGTCGAAACCGACCGAGCCGAGTTTGTCATCAATGTGGGAAACCCTTCAGACAAGCCCCGAGAACGGGTGCAGCTTCAAATCTCTTTCGATCGTGTCTTCGAGCCGCGAGATGTGACCGAAGGGGCGGTTGGCACACCGGGGAGTCCGATTTTGAGCTGGGATCTGGGAACACTTGAAGCGGGGGCGAAGCGACAGATTCAGGTGGAATTTGACTGCAAGTCTCCCGCCCGCCGCGCCTGTGTGCGGGCTGAGATCACCTCGCCGGGGATGGAACCAGAACAAGAGGAAGCGTGCGTGGAAGTCGCGGCGCAATCGGGATCGCTGACGGTGAAACTCTCCGACCGGGTCGAGCCGTTCCGGGTGGGAAGTCGCGGGATCTATGACCTGCGTGTGAAAAACCTCGACGTCAAACCCGCGCGAAAAGTGGCGATTGAAATCAAGCTGCCGGAGGAACTGGTCGTCCTCTCGGCGAAGCTGAAACGGGGGGACGAAGAACTGGAAGTTCAATACTCCGTCCGGGACGACAAGCTGATCTTCGACCCGGTTGACTGTCTCCCGGCGGACGAAGAACTTATCGGCGTCATTGAAGTCGAAGGAGTCTCCGCGGGCCGCGTGCAACTGACGGCCAGTGTCACCAGTTCCCTCAATCCGCAACCGGCGACGACCTCGGAACTGACGGTGATTGAGCGGCAGTCCGCCGATCCATAAAGATTATCTCGCAGGTCAATGATCGAACCGCCCCAAATTCTGGTCTTTCGTGATCCGGGTCACTAAAATCCGACCCTATGTCGCTGCGCATCACCAACCTCCGGCTTCCCGTCGAACAGTCGGAAGATACCCTCCCCCTGGCGATCACCCGTTCGCTGGGGATCACCCCCGCCGATCTGGGCCGCTGGCGGATCTTGCGAAAGAGTCTCGACGCACGGTCCCGCGATGACATCGAGTTCGTTTATTCGACGCTCGTCGATCTTCCTGGACTGGAAGCCGCCAAGCTGCGTCCCAAAGGGGCGGTTCGTATCGAGCCATTCGATCCGCCGGCGTTTGAAGACCCCACGCCAGGTGACCAACCGCTTGACGATCGGCCGGTTGTGGTCGGTTCCGGTCCTGCGGGGCTGCTGGCGGCGTACTACCTCGCCGTTCGTGGGTATCGCCCGTTGATCCTTGAGCGGGGAGACGCTGTCAAAGAACGGGTTCCCGCGATTCGCGAATTCGACCGTGGCGGCCATTTCGACGCCGAGAACAATTATCTGTTCGGCGAAGGAGGGGCCGGCACATTCAGCGATGGCAAACTCACCTGCCGCATGAGCGGGGCCGATGTCGACTGGGTTCTCGAGCGGTTTGTCGAGTGTGGCGGCAAGTCTCAAATCATTTACGAACATCGCCCCCACCTGGGAAGCAACCGCCTTCCCCTGCTGGTTCGAAACTTTCGGCGAAAAATCGAAGAGCTGGGTGGCGAATACCGCTTCCGCTGCCGGCTTGACGATCTCGACATGGTGGATGGCGCGGTGCAAGGAGTCTTCACCTCCAGCGGCTACATCAAGACATCGGTGGTCGTGCTGGGAATTGGCCACAGCGCCCGCGACACGTATCGCAGCCTGCTGGCGCGGGGGGTTCCAATGATCGCCAAGCCGTTTCAACTGGGGCTGCGTATCGAACATCCGCAGGAACGGGTCAACAAACACAAATACGGCCGCGATCGATATCTCGAGATTCTGGGGGCGGCTGACTACACCCTGGTGGCCCGCGGACAGCCCGATTTGTTCACGTTTTGTATGTGTGCCGGCGGGACGGTGATTCCCAGCGTATCGGAAGCTGAGCGGTTCTGCACGAACGGAATGAGTAACTCCCGGCACGACACCCCCTACGCCAACAGCGGATTGGTGGTGACGATCGATCCGGCGCAGGTGATGGGGCCGCACCCGCTGGCGGGGGTGGAACTTCAGCAGAAGTACGAATCGCTGGCGTTCGAGCTGGCGGGGCGGAATTACTTTTGTCCGATCCAGCGGGCGACCGATTTTGTGCAGGGCCGATCACCCCGCCCCGGAGAGCGATTGAACTGCTCGTACGAACGCGGATTGGCTCCGCTGGATCTGAATCAGGTTCTTCCCCCCGAGGTCGCTCAGGCGGTGCGGGCGGGATTGCCGATTATGGATCGCAAATGGCGCGGCGATTTCCTCAAAGATGCCGTGCTGGTCGGACCCGAGATGCGGGGGAGTTCCCCTGTCCGAATCGATCGCGACTATCAGACCCGCTGCTGCCCCGGATTCATCGTCAGTGCGGCGGTTGATGGATTGCGTTCCGCCAAATCAATCGTCGCGCGCTTCGCGGCGATCGAGAAACAGTAACCACTCACACCCCGTTGGGGACAGATCGATGTCAGAATTCAGCGACTACCAGAAGAAGGTCATTAAGCGGTACTACGATCACCGCGAAGAGGGAGACGAACAGCGGTTCGCCGAGCTGGTGAGTAATTTGTACCTCGCCGAGGGAAAAAAGCGGGCCAAGCTGTGGGAGCAGGCGGAAACGTACATGACGCGCATGCGCGTGCCCCCCTCCCGGATCACGCATCTGATGAAGTCGCAAGACGTGGCTCTGCTGGCTGAGATTGTGCAGGAAGTCCAGAACGGCACGTTGAAGCGAGTCCCGGCGCCGAAGCCGGGTGAAGAAGGGGCGAAAGCGGGGTGATGTGACTCGGTGGAATACAATTCAAGAGCCATGCCACTGCAGAAGATTCCCATGCCGAGTGCGCTGATTCGTTCGCTGTCCGCCGTCTTTCGGGTCACTTTCTGTCTGGTCACAGTCGGTGTGGGGATTTCGTGGGATGGGAGCGTCGCCGCCGACCCACCCGCGGCGCAGAAATACCTCATCATCCACGCCGACGACGCGGGGATGTGTCATTCGGTGAATCGGGGAACGATCGAGGCCCTGGAAAAGGGGATTGTCTCGTCGTGTGCGATCATGATTCCCTGCCCCTGGGTGACGGAATTCGCCGACTATGCGCGGGAACATCCACAGTACGACTACGGCATTCATCTGACACTCAACGCGGAATGGAAGCATTACCGCTGGGGCCCGGTGGCGGGGAAGGCGAAAGTTCCCAGCCTGGTGGGAAAGGATGGATACCTCTATCGCAGTGTTCCCGAAGTGGTCGCGAACGCGAAGGCGGACGAAGTGGAGATCGAACTCAAAGCGCAGATCGATCGCGCCCGGGAGCTGGGGATTCCCATTAGCCATCTCGATACTCACATGGGGGCGCTCGTCAGCCGGCCCGATATCATTGAGGTCTATGTGCGCGTCGGGCTGGAATACGATCTGCGGATGCTGTTCCTGCGGCAGATCGACGGACCGGTCGTCAAACAGTATCCGGCACTCAAAGAGCGGGGCAAAGCACTGCTGGCGCAGCTCGATGCGAAAAAGTTGCCCGTACTCGACGGACTGGCGCAGTTCTACGAGGGAGAGACGCACGAAGAGCGGAAGGAGAACTATCTCAAGACGCTCCGTGGACTGTCTCCTGGAGTGACCGAACTGATCATCCATTGCGGGGTATTGGATGAAGAGCTGCGGGCCGTCACCAACAGTGCCGCGCGACGGGACGGCGATCGCCGGATTTTCACCGATCCGGAAATCGCGGCCGAGATCAAGCGGCAGGGAATCGAAGTGATCACCTGGAAGAAGTTTCGGGAGATGGCGGGAGCGAAGCGGTAGTCCGCGGCAATACCACTGGAGCCGACGGTTGTCTTGGAGTAGACTGGCATCGTTGGGTCGCTGTCTCCCCGTTTTGGAATACTGACCATGAGTCGCTTGATCGCCATCCTCCATCGCGTCGTGTTTCCCGCGTGTCTGGTCCTTTTGGGAGTTGCCGTCGCCGTCGGTCAGGACGCCGCGCCGAAACGCCCCGAAGCTCGACCCCCTGGACTGGATGTCCCGAAACCAGCCGTGGTCGAACTCGCTCCTGCCGAGATTGACAATCTGATGGCCCAGCTCGACGCCGAGGAATTCGAAGCACGCGAAGCCGCGTCAAAGAAGTTGGTCGCAGGGGGGGCGTCGGTCGTTCCCGCGGTGGAAACGGGAGCAAGCGACGAGAATCTCGAAATCGCGACCCGTTGTCTGGCGATTCTGAAGTCGCTGTACGAGGGGAAGGATGTCGACGCGCAGGCCGACGCGGCGATCGCACTCAAACGCCTGTGCGACAGCCCCAACGCGGCGATTGCCCGCCGGGCGGCCGCCGTCATTGACCCTCCGAAACCAGCCAATGGCGGAAACCCGTTCAATCCGGGGAATCCGTTTGGGGGACTGCAGCCCGGCATTCGCATCAACATGCGGGGAATCCCGCTGGGGGGAGGCGGCCGGCAGATGCAGGTGACGAACAACAACGGTCAGGTGGAAGTGATCGTGACCGAAGGGGAACGCAAGGTGCGCGTCGTACATCGGGACGGCAACGACATCAATGTCGAGATCACCGAACCGCCAGCGGCCGGCAAGCCGGTCGAGACGAAAAAATTCTCCGCGAAAAACGCCGACGAGCTGAAAAAGAAACACCCCGAGGCGTTCAAGCTCTACGAAGAGTTTGGCAAACAGGGAGCGGACGACATTTTCGTCGGTAACTTCCCGGGAGGCGTGTTTCCGCCCAACGTGATCCCGCAAATGCGTCGCCGCAACCTCCCGCGTGGTTTCCGGAATGTTCGACCGAATCCCGGCCGGGCTGCGGTTGACCCGGAGGCGGTGCCAAAACAACTCGAAAGCGTCGCAGCGAAGCTCAATGCGCTCGCGGAGAGAGGCGAAGTGAAGCCGGCGGAGCTCAAACAACTCGCCGACGACGTCACCCGCATCCAAAAAGAAGCCGCCGACACCGCCAAGACCATCGACGAAGAATAACCTCCTTCTGTTTTCATCCCTCATCCTTCCTCCTTCATCCTTCCAAATCCTCCATGGGTCGAATTGAAAACAAAGTCGCCGTCGTCACCGGAGGCGCCGACGGGATCGGCAAAGCGACCTGCGTGAGGTTCGCCCAGGAGGGGGCGGCGGTGATCATCGCCGACGTGAACGTCGAACTCGGCAACAAGACCGCCGCCGAAATTCAGGCCGCCGGGGGACAGGCGCTGTTCGTTGAAACCGACGTCGCGAACGAAGCGAGCATCATCGCGATGGTCGCCGCTGGGGTGAAGGCGTTTGGCAAAATCCACATCCTGGTGAACAACGCGGCGGTTTTTGTCCTGAAGGGAATCGACGCCACGGTGGAAGAATGGCGAAGGATTCTCGATGTCAATGTGATTGGGGCGTCGTTGGTGGCGAAGCATGTGGTGCCCGAGATCAAGTGGGCGGGCGGTGGGGCGATTGTCAATCTGGGATCGATTTCCAGTTTCATCGCACAGCCGGAA
>JAPLOC010000556.1 GCA_026692825.1 Planctomycetota bacterium
CCACAACACCTCGGGCCACGGTTTGGGGAAATCGCGCGGGGCGTCTTCCTCAGTTGGCACGTACTCCTGCTTGCAGTGTTTGCACAGCCGCCGCACCAGCCGTTGGGCCAACACCCCCTCCACAGTGCTGGCGACCAGGTACGGCTCGACCCCCATATCGACCAGTCGGGTGAACGCACCCGAGGCGTCATTCGTATGCAGCGTGCTGAACACCAAGTGCCCTGTAAGCGACGCCTGAATCGCCGCGTTCGCCGTTTCACCATCTCGAATTTCCCCGATCAGAATCACGTCGGGGTCATGACGCAAAATGCTTCGCAGGCCCGCCGCGAACGTGAGCCCAATCTTTGAATGCACCTGAATCTGACTGATCCCCGGTGTCTGGTATTCCACGGGGTCTTCGACCGTGATGATCTTGACCGACGGGTCTTTGATCTCGTTGAGCGCGCTGTACAGCGTCGTCGTTTTTCCGCTACCGGTCGGGCCGGTCACCAGAATGATCCCGTGCGGCAGACTGATCATCTCGTGGAAGACCGAGGACATCGCGTCCGACAAGCCGACGTTCTTCAAATCGAAGACCATCCGCCCCTTGTCGAGCAGACGCAACACCACTCCTTCCCCATGCATCATGGGGATGATCGACACGCGGACGTCGACCTCGCGTCCCTGAACCCGCAGCTTGATGCGTCCGTCCTGCGGCAGCCGCTTCTCGGCGATGTTGAGCTTCGCCATGATCTTCAAACGGCTGATGATCGCCGCCTGAAAGTAGTTGATCTCCTGCGAGATCGGCTGCACCCGCAACAAACCGTCGACGCGGAACCGGATCACCAGCCCTGCTTCCTGCGGCTCCAGGTGGACGTCGCTGGTGTTCTGCGTGAGCGCCTCGATCAACAGTTCGTTCACCAGCCGAACGACCGAGGCGGCCTGAGCCATCTCGGCCAGTTCCCCTTCGGCCTCCCCCAACCCTTCCAGCAGTTCAACGTCCTCTTCCGACCGCTGCGCGACCAGCTCCGTAAGTGTGTCGCCGCCGACGCCAAGCTGTTCTCGAATCAGCCGGGCGATATCGGCCCGACGGGCGAGTACCGGTTCGAGCCGAAATCCGCTGAGTGAGCTGACTTCATCGAGCGCATCGAGATCAAACGGGTCGGCGGTCGCGACGATCACACTGCCGTTGCGTCGCGAAACGGGAAACAGCGTGTGTTTAAAAATCTCACGCGCGGGGAATTTGCTGAGCAGCTCTTTGTCGACGGTGATCTCGTCGACTTCCACGAAGCGCATGCCCAGTTCCTCGGCGAGCGCTTTGAGGATTTTGTCTTCGGTGACGACCCCCGACTCAACCAATTGTTGGTCGATTCGTTTGCCAGGAGCGGATTTCTGCGTGGCGTGCAGCAGTTGCTCGCGACTGACGACTCCCTGAGCGAGAAGAATGTCACCAATGTCCATCGTCGAAGTTCCAATCGAAGGGTGGCATCTCGGATTTGAGGTGCCGCCACTTGTCACTGACACGAGATATTCAATGCCGGTGGAATTGTCTCAGTCAAACCCGGGCGGAGTCAATGCCCGGATTCGCGGACGCCTCACCACCAACCCTGAGTCGACTGAACGGCCAGAGAGAAAACGAACCTCAATCGACGAAAGCACGTCAATTGCCGACGACCCGTCGCGGTCGGCGATTACCGTCCGCCGCGTCCCCCTCCCGTACCACGGCCGCCACCTCCGCCGGTGCCACGGCCACCGCCGCCAAACGCACCAGCTCCCATTCCACCCCGGCCACCACCGCCACCGAACTGGCCGCCACCGAATTGGCCGCCGCCAAATTGGCCACCGCCGAACTGGCCTCCACCAAACTGTCCGCCGCCGAACGCCGCCGGGTTAAAGCCTCCCCCGGGGATTCCCTGACCGCCGGCAAACGGAGCGCCACCGCCACGGTTCCCACCTTGGCCGGCGCCGGGGCGGGTTGCTGTCGACGTGCCCGCATTCACCTTGACTTTACCGAGAAGCGACGAAAGCGCTTGTCCCGCGGTCACGGTATTCGAATTCGACAGCGTGACGACCCGCACAGTGCTTTTCGCGTCGCGGGCCGAATCGTCAATCGCCTCCACCAGAGCTTCCACCTGACGGAACAGTTGCTCGCTCGACGAGATGATGAGCGTATTGGTTCGTTCGTCGACTCCCAGTGTCAGTTGGATTCCGCGCTGTTGACGACCACCCTGTTGTCCACCACCACCGAGCATCATTGCCAAGGGATTGAAGCCGCCACCCCCTTGACCACCCCGCGCGATCGCCGCGATCGGATTCCCCATGTTGGGGTCAAGCTGTTCCTTGTAGACGTCGCGGATGATCGCGGCGACTTCGTTCGCGTCGGCAAATTCGACCGGCAGCATCCGGGGCACACGATCCTTCAACGACTCGGGCAGCTCGGCCGCGTCGAGAACGTCGAGAGCCGACAGAATGTCACCGACCTGGTCCGACGGCCCACTGATAAAGAGCGAGTTCGAACGGGGTTCGGGGATGATCCGCAACGCCGGCCCCCCCTTGCCCAGGCTCATTCCGCTCATGTCCATCAGGTTGCCTCCCAACGACGTCAGGCCACTGGTCATGCTGCCGAAGATGCTGGAGTTCTGGGTCGCGGTTTGCGTCACTGACCCCTGCGGAAACAGGGCACCCAGCATGGTCGCTGTCTCGGTCGCATCAGCCGCCTGCAGGTATCGCACCGTCCAACGGGTCTTGTTGGGGCTGGTTTCAATCAGCGACTGGATGAATCCTTCAAGATTGTCGAGCGCCTGCATGTCTTCGCCACTGATCACCAGCTTCCCTCCGACGACCGAAACACGGACCTCACTCGGTCCGTTCGAATCATCACCGCTCCCGCTTCCTTGAGCTGTGAAGATCACCTCGGCGTCCCGGGAACGGGCTGGCAGGCGGGAATTCGAAGCCCCCGCTTTCGGGGTCGATTCCGCAGCTTCCGCTTCGGCCTCTTCCATATCGTCGAGCAACGCGTCGAGTTGTCGGGCGAGTTCATCGATCGATTCGGTCTGCGCCGTCGAGCGGCTGTCGGCGACACCCCGCTTCGCTCCAGCGGCCGCCTCTTCCCGAACAGCGCGTGGGCGCGGCGAACGGGCTGGGGGTTGCTCGTCTTCTTCACTCGACTCGCGGGTCGGCACCTTCTTGTCGAAGAGTTCCGACGTACGGTCGAGCGGGCGTTCCGCTCCAGGAACGTTGGGCGTCTTGAACAACGGATTCGCTCCCCCTTTGGGGCGAACCACCCGAATGACACTCTTGTTGCTCGCGGGAGCCAGGTTCTCAATCAGCGACAGTAGCTCTTCGCCCGACCGGCCACCCAGATCGATCGTTCGAATCGGGCTGCCCGATCCTTCCCGCTGGCCATTCCCCGTTCCGTCTTCACCCAATTGTGCCAGAACCTTGCGGATCTCGGCCACCTGATCGGGCGAACCACGCACCATCAACCGCTTGCCCACCGAGTCGGCTTCGATGCTGGGGGCGTCGGCGCTGTTGCCACCAAACAGCGACCGCAAGCTGGCGGCGGCCGCGACGGGGTCGAGTTTCCGCAGATTCACCACGCTCACCGATTCGGGCGCGCCCGTGTCGAGCGTCCTGATGATTCCTTTGACCTGCTGCTGATCCGACGGAGACGCGTACACGCTGATCCGGCGGGTTTTCAGGTCTTCGTAAATCACCAAGCCCGGAACCGTCGCGTTCAGCATGTCGACCACCATCCGTGGGTCGGCGGCGTTGAGCGCGTAGACTTCCAGTTGAGGCTGATTCGCACCCCGGCTGGAGAGTGTCTCTTTCGATTCTTCGACGTCGATCGATTCAATCGTCTTTTCAATCAACGCCATGTCTTCCGGGCTGGCGGTGATCAGCAGGCTGTTGGTGCGGGTGTCCACAGAGCAGGCGATGCGGGCCGTCTGAGGATTCCCTTGCGGCTGCGCCGGGGCGGGCTGGCCGGGCTGTTGCGGCTGCTGGGGAGGTTGGCCAGCCGACTCGTCGCGGCGTTCACCCCCTCCGCGCCGCCACCACTCACCGCCACCCCCCGGGTTGAATCCGCCAGGCTGCCCCCACCCTCCCTGACCCCAGCCCCCCTGCTGCGGCCAGTTGGGCTGCTGGGGTTGTGCGGGAGTCGTTCGCGAGACCGTCGCCGGCCCCGAAGACATGCGGGTCGTGGACGTGCGGGCGGGCAACGAGAACAGATCGCGAATCGTACGGTCGGCTTCCGACGCCGTGATGTGCTTCAGCTTGATCTGGCGGAAATTGCTCTTGAGATCCGCCACCTTGCCGATGCCATCCAACAGCTCATAAATCTTCCGCAGATTCGCTCCAATGTCCGTGACGAACAGGCGGTTGACTTTTCCGAGAGGGACAACTTTCCCCTGGGGACCGACCAGCTCCCGAATGTCCTCGGCGGCGGTCTTCGCGTCGGTTCCCGTCAGGGGGATGATGACCGACAGCAACTCGTTGTTTCCCCGATCCGCCAATTCTTCCAGGCTGACCTGGGGAATCAGGTTGGGAGGAGGGGGATCGTCGAGATTCCAGACAACAATCGTCCGGTCGCGGAAGATCAGCACGAACCCCTTGCGGAGCAGATAGCTGTTGAGGATGTCGAGCGCCTCTTTGACCGTGAAGTTCTTGTCGTCGTTGTAGTAGTTGAACGTTCCGGTCGGGACTTCGTTCATGTCGAGTGACAGCTTCGCCGTGTCGGCGAACAGCTTCAGCACATTGTCCCAAGGAGCGAACTGAAAGTTGAACTTGATGGTGATTTCTTCGTCGTCTTCACTCGCCGGGTCGTCGGTCGAGATCTCGGACTTGGGTCGGGGAGTCTTGCCCGTGAAGTCGGCGACCACTGCCCCTGTCGCCTCACCTTCCGCGACATTGCGACGATCCCGGCGTCGCGGCTGATCGGCACCGGCGGTCGCCCCGCCGCGTGACGGAGCGGCCCCGCCCGCGGTCGCAGTCCCTTCACTGTCAAATTTCGCACCGAGCTTGGCGTCCCAGTCCGCCTGCTGGGCGGAGGTCAGGACGGCCTTGAGTGCCGCGTCGCGATCTTCGTTGAGTTTCTGGCTTTCTTCGGGGCTACCAAAAAACCCCATCTGTTGTTGTTTGGCACGAAAGTCGTCGGTGACTTTCTTCATCGCCCCCTTTTGTTCGTCGGTCAGCTTCAGATCGTCGGCGACATCGTCGCGACCGAGCGCGGTCGTCCCCAGGCTCTGCAGAAAGATCTGCCGATAACGGGTGAATTGGGTCGAGGTGAGAATATCGTTCGCTTTTTCTTCCGCCGACTTGCGCAGCTCTTCCTGCTTCTTCCGCATCTCTTCCATGCGGGTCTGGAATTCCTCGGGATTCCGCATCCCTTGGAACATCCCGCGGAGCGCCTGCCGGGGCTCGTCGAATGTCTTGTTCAGCTCTTCGAGCTTGGTCTTTTGGGTTTCGGTGATATTCAGTTCAGTCCGGACATTGTCGCGTCCCAGCAAGTCGAAAATCCAGACTTCGCCAAACCCGCGCCCGCCCCCTCCTCGACCCCCGCCGAACGCTCCCGGACCAAACCCCCCAGGGGCACCCCCGGGACCGCCACCTGGTTGACGCGGACCACCGCCCGGTTGTCCACCACCCGGCTGCCCAAAACCCGGCTGTCCACCCCCTTGCGGCGCAGCCTGAGCACCGGCGGGGGCGTCATTCTGAAAAAACGCCGCCGTCGGCATCGGGCGACAAACCAAAAGTGTCGCTCCGAAAAGCACGACCGACGAAAGACGACAAGCTGAGCGGGACATGGCGATCTGACGGCTTGAAGGTGAGCTAACTACCGACTGGGCATTGTCTTACATCACCCGCACGACAACTGTTCGGGCAGGTGGGACGAAACCTTTCGGTTCATCCGGTGTTCCATCACAGCAGCGTCTGTCGACTTGACTGAGTTGATCTTCCGATGAATCTCTTCGCTGGATCTACTCAAATGGTCGCTGGCAGTCGCTGTAAACCGCCGTTGGGAAGGATTTTGAGGTTCCCGTCCCGCAATGTCGACATTGTCATTGTCTCCATTGAACACGCGTTACGCTCCAAAGTGTCGGAAGGTGCGATGATGTTGCATCAGTTTCGGGTAGCCTGCGCAAGATGGATGGCTTGTGCATTCTTTGCCGGCACGGTTGCCTTCGCGCAAGGTCCAGATGCTGATCCGGATCGTCGACGGGTCCGCGGGCTGGTGAGGGCACGACGCGCAGTCTCGCACCGCCGTCGCCACTGCGCGTCGGTTCCGACGGCCGGGCTGACCGAGGTGCACATTTCGAAACCGATTTCGAAGGAAGCCTACCTCGAAAACTCCCGCCAGATGATGCAACGCTTCCAGGGAGCCCGAGGGGGCGGGCCAGGGGGCGGTGGTCCGCCAGCAGGCGGACCGGGAGGGGGCGGTCGTGGAACTGGAGGGCCAGGGGGTCCGGCCGCGACTCCCCCGGCGGCAACCAACCCGGCCACCCCACCGGCCGAAACAGCTCAGGATCAACGGGGAGGCCGGCGAGGTGGGCGCGACCGGGGTGGCCGTGATCGGGGAGGTCGTGGTGCGCAGACTGCTGGGAATACGAACCGTCCGAACGATCCGACTGCGCCCCCAGCCGGTGGCGAAAAGGACAAAAAGGACGCGAACGCCAAAACGCCCGCCGGCCCCAAGCCCCCTGCCCCCCGACCCCGCTTGCAACTCGATCTTCCGGAACAATACGCCTCGCGCGATACCAACGGCGACGGTCAGTTGGGACTGTACGAATGGCCCAAGAGCGATTTCGCGACCTTCAAACGGCTGGACCTGAATGGTGACGGTTTTATCACCCCCCAGGAACTCGACCGCGAAGCCCGGAAAAAAGGTGGCGGAACCGAAGTCGCCGCCGTCGGTAAAGGGGACGAGCCGGCCGCCGACGCTGCCGAGGGAGATGCAGCCCCCACTGGCGACGCGCCGCGTGGTGGGGGCCGCCGGGGTGGCAACGGTGGCGGAGGACCGGGGCGGGGCGGTTCTCGCTCGGGTGGGCCGGCAGGAGGCGATCCAGCGGCCAAGCCGGCTGACAAACCTCCCGAAAAGCCCGCGAATCCTGCGGAAGTCGCGTTCAACAACCTCGATCGCGACAAAGACGGCCAACTGACCGACGAAGAATGGCAACGCAGTCTCTCCACCAAAGGTCTGTTTGAACGTGCCCAGGTGACGGTGACGCTCCCCATATCCAAAGCCGAGTTCATTCGGATCTACCCGGCCGACAAAAAATGACCGGTCTTGTCGGAAAATCGCGGTTGGGGGTATAAGTCTCCCGCCGCGATCCCCCGTCCATCGCATTTCGCACGCGATTTTCGCAGTTCCCCGCGCGGCTTCCCTCCAGAATCCACGCCCCCGGGGCGATCATCAGGTGCCTCATGGATGAGACCACACTGCGGCGCGTTCGCGACCCATGGTTCGCGTTCGCCCGCTGGATTCAAGTCGTCGGTCTGTTGTGCGTCCTTTCCGGATCCGCGAATTGCGTTTTCGCCGACGAGTCCGAGGAACCGCCTCAACTGCTGCTGATGCGGAACGGCTCGATCGTTCAGGGAAAAATCCTCGCCAAAGGGGACGATTACCTGGTGGGACTGCCCCACGGGCAGATGTTTGTCCCCGGCCATCTCGTCCGCGCCTCCTGCCGGGATCTGCACGAGGCGTATCAGGTTCTTCTCGAACGGGCGGCGGCGCAGAGCGAAGCCGAAGCGTATATCACCCTGGCCAAATGGTGTGCCGTCCAGAAGCTGTTCCCGGAAGCGAGATCCGCTCTCGAGACGGCGCTCAATCTCGATCCCGGCAAGGACGACGCTCGGGATCTGCTCGTCCGGACCGAGGAATTGCGACGCGAGGATGAGCAGGCACGCAGGGATCCGACCGCCGACCGGACGGAAAACACCCGTCGCAAAAAGGGGGATGATGTCGAATCTTTGGGAGGATTGCGCCCGGATCTCGCGTTGGAATTCACTAAGCGGATCCAGCCTATTTTGACGAACAACTGCTCGTTGACCGGTTGTCATGGTCCCCATTCCGAGGGGGGGTTCCGGTTGCAGCGGGTCGCCATCGGCATCTCGCCGAACCGTGTGGGAGTCGAACGGAATCTCGCCAACGTCCTGAAACAAATCGACGCCGACAACCCCGCTTCCAGCCCGCTGTTGACGATGCCACGCGGAAATCATGGCAAGGGAAACAAGCCAATCTTTCGGGGACCAACGGGCAAAGACCAGATGGACGAGCTGAAACGCTGGGTCCAGGCGGTGGCCCAACAGGAAGTGGTCCGCAGCAAACGCACCGTCGCTAAGTCAGAGCCATCATCAGCCGACGGACCGGATGGCGAGGTCGTTCGGCCGGCCGGGGGATTCTCGGCAGAGAATCCGTTCGCCATCGAAGATGCAGCACGGGCAACCCGCAAGCCAAACAAAGGGACGAAACCCAACTCCCCCGTCCGACAAGCGGCGGCGGAGGAAGAGGATCTGTTCAGCCCGGAGACGTTCAACCGGACGCGTGCGAATCGAAAGTCGCGGTGACGTCGCGATTGCGAAGAACGGCCCATCCCGGTGGTAGCCTCCCAGCGTCCAGGATTCAGAAATTGGGCACAGGTCGACAGAGAAAGGGGGCAGAGATCCGTCTTACTAGGCGAACATCCCGTAATCGGCCGCGTGGAGTTTAAGAGAACTGTCGCGGGGAAATGCTTGGGGAGAGTCGCGTGGAGTAAATCCCACGCTACGGCCCCTTGCTGTCGGATACTCCACTCCATTTCAGCCGCGCACACCCCGCCGCCCCGGTATCGGAAACGCCCGGCGTTTCACCTCGTTCCGGATCTCCTGAATGAACCGTCGACCGAGTTCACTCTCATTGCGACCGAACGTCATCGCGCCGCCGAACAGAACCATTTCGGGGTCGATCGTGTGCATCAGCGTCGTGGTTCCGACTCCCATATAACGAGCGGTCTGCATGATCAGTTCATCGCACAGCGCGTCCCCCTGCTCGGCACATTGCGCGATGAGTAGCGGCGTCAATTCCTCGCCGGCGGCGATCTTCGCGGAAATCAACGACGTGCGTCCCGCCGCCAGGGCTTCATTGAGACGCGCGATGAGCGCCTTCGCGCCGGCGTATGCCTCCAGCGTTCCGTATTGGCCTGTGCCGCAGAGCCGACCGTTGTTCATCTCGATGATGATGTGCCCACACTCGGCGGCGTGGGAATGCGCCCCCTCAATGATCAGGTGATCGATGATGATCCCGCACCCGATGCCGGTCCCTAGGGTCCAGAACACCAGACTGTTGGCATCCCGTCCCCGGCCCGCCCAGAATTCTCCATAGGCGGCCGCGTTCGCGTCGTTCTGGAGGACGGTTCGCACCCCCAGTTTCTCCCCCAGCCGGTCGCGAATCGGGTAATCGTTCCAGCCAGGCAGATTGGGAGGCTGTAACAGCATCCCCGCAGGAATATCCATCGTCCCCGGTGTCGCCAGACCGACGCCGTGAATGTCTTTTAACGTCAGGCCGGCCTGCTTCAGAGCCGCCCCCACCGCCTCGACCATGTGGTCGAGTCCAACTTCCGGCCCGCGGATCGCCTCGGTGGGAACGCTCGCCTTCGCCAGCGAGTGCCCGGTGTCGTCCACCACACCCGCCTTGATGTTGGTCCCTCCAACATCGACTCCGACATAGAACGGCGGCTGGCGGCTGTGTGTGTTCATGTCCCGCAGTATACGATTTTCGGCCCCGTCGCTTCAATCATCGAATCGGAACTCTCATGGGCGTTGACGACTCCCCGCGCAACCGGGAGACTACGGCTAGCGGTGCCAGACCGGCACCCCTGAAGATTCCGATCGTGATCGCCACGGAGACTCGGCTGATGTCGCGGAAAATTTCGCTCTGTCTGTTCCAATTGAGCCTGGCCACCTGCGCCTGTCTCTGGGCCGCTCTGGGGGACGCGCAGCAGCCCGCTGACGCCACCAGCCTGGTGGGCCATACCGACCCGGTCTACTCCGTGGAATTCGCCGCCGACGGCTCGCTGATCGCCACCGGCAGTTTTGACAAGACGATCAAACTGTGGGATCCCAACACCAAAGCGGCCTTTCGCACGCTCACCGGGCACAGCAACCTGGTGCTGACGGTCGCCCTGTCGCGTGATGGACTGCGACTCGCTTCGGGATCGCAAGACAACACGGTCAAGATCTGGGACGTCCCCGTCTCGAAGGCGCAGCAGGCCATCGCCGCCCACGCGCCGTCGGCTGCGGCTGTCGCGATCAGCCCGAACGGCATGCTCTGGGCAACCGGTGGTGCCGACAAACTGGTCAAGCTCTGGAATCCCCAGACGTTTCAACCGACACGTGAACTGGCGGGACACACGTCGCCAGTGACTGCGGTCGATTTCCGCAAAGACAACGCGCAACTGGCCTCCGCCGACGATTCGGGCGTGATCCGACTCTGGATCCCCGGTGACGGCGCGAGTCAGGGTATCTTTGGTGCACATTCCGGTCCGGTCTCGGGGGTGTTGTATCACCCGAACAATCAATTGATTCTTTCGGCAGGAACCGACGGCGTCGTTCGCTTCTGGCCGGTGCTGCAAACCCCCTCCCGCAAGGTGATGGGGCACAGCGGCGCGGTCGCCAGCGTGCAGTTGCATCCGAACGGCCAGCAAATCATTTCCGCCAGCGCCGACAAGACCGTTCGTCTCTGGAACGTCGCAGACGGGCAGCAACTGCGTACGTTCGAAGGGCACGGCGGTCCTGTGTTGCGGGCCTCGTTCAGTCCCAATGGGGCGCAGGTGGCGACAGGCTGCGAAGACAAAATCGCCCGGCTGTTCGACGCCGGGACGGGGACGCTGGTCAAGGCGTTCGCCCCGCTGCCAGGAGCCGTGACCGCGGTCGCCGTCCGACCCGACGCGCAGCAAGTGGTTGCCGGTGATGCGACTGGCGTGTTGAAAGTGTTCAACGTCGCTGACGGAGCCGAAGTTCGGGCGCTCGCGGGTCATACGGGCAAGATCGCGCAAGTCACCTTCACACCCAATGGAACGCAGATCATCTCCTGTAGTGCCGACAAGACGGTTCGCGTGTGGAACGTCGCCGACGGGGCGGCAATTCGATCGATCGACACGGGAACGCCGGCGGCGTGCGTGGCGGTTTCCGCGGACAGCGCCCGGGTGGTGACGGGAGGCGAAGACAAGTCGGTGCGAGTCTACAACTTGGCGGATGGCGCGCTGCAACAGACGTTGGCCGGGCATACACAAGGTGTGACCGCGGTCCAGTTCTCACCAGACGGACTACGGGTCGCCTCGTCGAGCGCCGACCAGACGGTCCGTATCTGGGATTTGAAGACGCAGAAACCACTGGAGCATTTCAGATCGTGGTCCAGACGATTTCGGTGCAGCGGATCGCGCTCGCCGATGAGAAGGGGGTCAAGTTGCTGGCGCTGTCGCAAAACGGAGCGTTGTACGCGACCGAGTCCGCCGACTCGTCGGTGAAAGTCTGGGACATCAACACGGGGAATCTGGTCCGGGAATTCAAGGGGTTGCAAGGGGGCGTGCAGGGGATCGCGTTTCGACCCGACAACCAGCAGATCGCCGCCGCCGGAGGTGACAAGTCGCTCTTGCTGTGGAATCTCAATGACGCCAATGTCCAGTTGAAATTCACCCTCCCGGCGGCCGGGGGACGGATGGCGTACAGTCCTGACAACAAGAAGCTGCTGGTGGGATGCGCCGACGAAGTGCTGCGAACGTTTAACCCTGTCCCGCAACAGCCACAGCCGAACGTTCCCCCGGCACCCCTGGCGGCGACCCAGGAGCTGCGTGGCTCGACCGGCGGCGTGACCGGGGTCGCGTTCCAGGCGGAGAGTTCCAAGGCGATCACCGTCTCGGGTGACGGTCAACTGCGTCGCTGGCCGATCGCCGCCCCCGATCCGGTCTTCTCACTGGGCGGGCATCAGTCGTTCATCTATTCGGTCGCGTTCAGCCCCGATGGTAAAGTGGTCGCGTCGACGTCGAACGACAAGACGGTCAAACTGTGGGACGCCGTTCTCGGCAAAGAGATTCGCACGCTCGCTCCGCAGGGAGGCGCGGTCTACAGCGTCGCGTTCAATTCGCAGGGAACGCTGCTGGCGACCGGTTGCGTGGATAAGACGATCCGCGTTTTCGACGCTTCGAACGGTCTGGAACTTCGGCAGTTGCCAGGAGCTGAGGGGGCGGTCTATTCGGTCGCGTTCCATCCCAACGGCCAACTGCTGGCGGCCACTGGACTCGACAAGAAGATCCGCCTGTTCGACGCGTCGAACGGCCAGCCCGGCGCGGTCTTCGCGGGTCATAAAGACGACGTCTACCGCGTGCAGTTCAACCCGGCGGGAAATCGGTTGTTGTCGATTGGCTACTCGGGCGCGATTCACATTTGGGATGTGGGAAATCCGGCCAAGCCCCTGTTCAGTTCGAAACTGCCGGTCGTACTGTACACGGGGGGCTACTTCCCGGATGGCAAGCGGATTGCCGTGGCGGCGAGCAATGGGGTGACCTATCTGGTCGATGTTCCGGCGGCGGCGCAATAACAATTTCCTTCATTGATCTGAGGTTTGCACACCGGACTTTCGTCGCTTTTTCATCTCAACCACCCGCCTGAACTGCAGTGGGGTGCCACGGCCAGCGACCAAAGAGAGTCGGCCGTGCGGGTGTGAACCGACGCTTCCGCCGGGAACGCCGCCGATTTTGGTATTCAAGCGGGGGTTTGATTTTGTGTATGTCGTTCGTGTGTTTCGTGCCTTTCGTGGTTCCAATTGTCCG
>JAPLOC010000557.1:0-4465 GCA_026692825.1 Planctomycetota bacterium
CGACTCCCGAACGACGCCCGACGCGTTTCGCGCCGTGGTCGATGAGATGCTCGCGTCGCCGCGTTATGGCGGACGCTGGGGGCCGCTACTGGCTCGACCTCGCGCGATACGCCGACAACAAAGGCTATGTCTTTTTCGAAGAGCAGACCTACCCCTGGGGCTACGCCTATCGTGACTGGGTGATCAAATCGCTGAACGAAGATCTGCCTTATGACCAGTTCCTGGTCGCGCAGCTTGCCGCCGACCAGTTGCCTGCCGCCGAGCGCGATCGCCATCTGGCCGCACTCGGTTTCATCACCATCGGGGGACACTTCGTCAACAACGTCCACGATATCTTTGACGACCGCATTGATGTCGTCAGTCGAGGGCTCCTCGGTCTGACGGCGACCTGCGCCCGCTGCCACGATCACAAGTTCGATCCGATTCCACAGGCCGACTATTACGCGCTGTATGGGGTCTTTCGCAGTTCGCAGGAGCCGATGGTTCTCCCCCGGCTCGCTGGACCGGTTCCCGAGACGGAAGAGTACGAGAACTTCGAGCAGGAACTGGCGGTTCGCAAAGTCCGGCTCGCGGACTTCCTGCGGGCGAAGCATGCGGAACTGGTCGCTTCGGGACAGAATCGGTTCGCCGAGTATGTTCTGTTGGCACATGCGAGTCGCGATCAGCCAAGTACCGAAGACTTCATGCTCCTGATTCCCGAGGGAGATCTGCATCCCACGATCGTCCAGCGGTATTGGTTGCACTTGCAGAAGACGAAACGGACGAACGACCGGGTCTGGCGGGTGTGGCACGCGCTGGCGGCGATTCCCGAGTCGGAATTCGCAGCTCGCGCGCCCGAGATTTTGGCATCACTCAAGGAGACGCCGGCTGGCGTTTCCCCCTCGCATCCACTGGTTCTGCAAGCTCTGGCCGAGCCCCCACCGCAGACTTTGAAGGAAGCCGCTGAGCGGTTTGGGAAGTTGCTGTTGGGAGTGGAAACGCGGTGGCGTGACCTGACGAAGCAGGCGTCGGCGGGACTGGCTCCGGTTCCGACTGCGCTTCCCGACCCGCTCGAAGAAGAGTTGCGGCTGGTGTTTCATGGTCCCGATGCGCCGGCCAACATGCCGCTGACGACCGGGTGGGGAGTGCTGACTCTGCTACCCGACCGCTCGGCACAGGCGCAATATCAAAAGCTGTTGAAGGAGCTGGAAAACTGGATGATTCGCGCGCCGCTCGCTCCGCCGCGGGCGATGGCGCTGGAGGATGATCCGCAGCCCTATGAGCCACGCGTCTTTTTGCGGGGCAATCCCAATCGCGCGGGTGACTTGGTGCCCCGGCGGTTCTTCGAGGTGCTGTCGGAACAACCCACCCCGTTTCAAAAAGGGAGCGGCCGGCTGGAGCTGGCGCAGGCGATCGCAAGTCCCACCAATCCCCTCACCGCGCGCGTCTTCGTCAATCGAGTCTGGCTGAATCACTTCGGCGCGGGACTCGCCCGGACCCCCAGCGACTTTGGTGTTCGGAGTGAACCCCCTTCGCATCCGGAACTGCTCGACTGGTTGGCGGCGAACTTTATGCAACAGGGCTGGTCAGTGAAACAGTTGCACCGCACGATCATGAACTCGGCCACATACCAGCAGAGTTCCACTCCCGCCCCGACCAACGGCGGGGTGAACCCGACGACGGTCGATTCCGAGAACCGGTTGTTATGGCGGATGAATCGCCGTCGGCTCGATTTTGAAGGGCTGCGCGATTCGTTGCTGTGGGCTTCGGGAACATTGGATCTCACGGTGGGGGGGCCATCGGTCAATCTGCTCGCCGGGTCACCCCGCCGAACGGTCTATGGATTCATCGACCGCCTGGCCCTCCCTGGGCTGTTGCGAACGTTTGATTTTCCCAGCCCGGACAATTCGAGTCCCGGCCGGGACAACACCACGGTCGCCCCGCAGGCGCTCTATCTGATGAATGGCCCATTCGCTCAGGACTGCGCCAGGAAACTCGCCTCCCGACCGGAAATCACGACACGCCCCGAGTTGAGCAACCGGGTTGAGGCACTGTTCCGACTGCTGTTCGCACGTAACGCGACGGCGGAAGAACAAACGTTCGCCCGGGAATTCTTTGGCGATGACCCGGCGGTTCAAGCGTCGGAAGAGGCGTGGCGGACGTATGCGCACGCGCTGTTGTTGACGAATGAGTTTGTTTTTGTTGATTGAATATTACCTACTCCCCTCCCTTCGCCTTCTTCCGATAATCCAGTTGCGGCTTCAACCCCTTGGGCATAAGCGGCTCGTAGCTCCGTTCCCCGAGCCGGCGGTCCAGTTCCCCCTGAGCCGCTGTGAGGACGGCGGGCTTGTGGTAGAGATCCCAGGCCGAGGCGGCCAGGACTTTCGCCGCCAGCATCATTCCCTTCTTGCCGATCGTCGTCCCCCCCGCCGCCACCGCCTGCCACGAATGGCTGGGTGTCCCCGGAACCCAGCAGGCGGTGGAGAATCCGGTCGTCGGCACCACCCAGCTCACATCCCCCACATCGGTCGAGCCGCGAATCACGGTTCCCGTCTGATCAATCACGTTGCGCAGCGTATCGAGCGGCTGCGGTTCCGAGAGGGATTCGCGCATCCGGAGCGCGAACTCCGTCTCCGCCGGGTCGTAGGAGAGATCGTTGAGTTCCCGCAGGTTGGCCAGCGTCACCTGGGCCAGCGCACTGTTCGGCAGAAGGTCCATCGTGCCGCCATGGTGTTCGACTTCCAGCCGGGTTTCCGTCGCCAGCGCTCCGGCCTGGGCGCACAGTTCCAGTCGGCGGAACACATCGCGGGCGATCGTGGAGTTCGCGTGACGCACGTAGAAATAGACCTCGGCGAATTCGGGAACAATGTTCGGAGCGTCCCCTCCCGAGGTGATCACATGGTGAATTCGGGTTCCGTCGGGGGTGTGTTCGCGGAGCAATTGGGCCGCGTGGTTCATGAGTTCGACTGCGTCGAGCGCCGACCGTCCCTCATGCGGGGCGGCGGCCGCATGCGCCGCCTTGCCATGAAAGCGGAACTTCGCCGAGATGCGGGCCATCGACGACGCGTCCCCTGCCGCGTTGCGATGCCCCGGATGCCAATGCAAAACCGCCGAACACTCCTGAAACAATCCGTCGCGGGCCATAAACACTTTCGCCCCGCCCCCCTCCTCGGCGGGACACCCATAGAATCGGACCGTGCCTTGAATTTCTCCCGCGCGAATCTGGTCGGCGATCGCGATGGCGGCCGTTGCCGACGCGACGCCAAACAGGTGATGACCGCAGGCGTGTCCGTAGCCTCCGTCGCGGAGTGGTTTCCGCTGCGGAACCGCGTCTTGCGACAGACCGGGGAGCGCGTCGAATTCCCCCAGAATCCCCAGCACCGGCTTGTGATCACCAAACGTGGCGACGAACGCGGTGGGGATTCCCGCGACACCCCGTTCGACCTGGAATCCCGCCTCTTCCAGACGGCGTGACAGCAGTTCAGACGACTTGGTTTCCTGGTACCCCGGCTCGGCCCAGTTCCAGATCTGCAACGCGTCCGTCCACGCGTCAGCCTCGCGGCGTACGACATCCGCGAGCAGCGCGGGTTTGTCGGCGTGGGATTTCGAGACCCCAATCAGAAGGAGCAGCGTTCCAAGTGCCAGGCGCGTCGCGGCAAGTTTCATGAGATTCGGAATCCAGGTGTGCAAATGAGTCGGTCGGGCAGTCGTTAAAAGTGCCGCCCTTGCAGTGTCTGAAAATTCTCAAACGCCAATGACGCGAAGAGGACTGCGGGAAACGTGTGGCCTTCCCGAAACAACCAGACCGCCCCGGCGACACCTACCACCAGCGAGATCTTCAGCGACAATTCCACTCCGGTCCAGGGACGCCAGGCCCGCAACAGCTCGCGCGCGATCTGTCCTCCGTCGAGGGGATAAACCGGCAGGAGGTTGAAAAGTCCCCACCAGAGGTTGATTCGCTTGAGGTAGAAGAACACGCCCATCAACCTCGATTCTCCGACAATGGGACTGTCCGGATTGATCACGCCGCGGGTGATGAGAAGTTGCTCGAGAAAGACCACCAGGGCGTAGAGCAGAAACCCCGCTCCCGGGCCGGCGAAGATCACACTGATCCGCTGCGCCGTCGAGATTCTGCGGGTCGGAATGTACGAAGCCAGACCACCGAACGCCATCAGCACGATTTCCGCCGGCCAGCCGTAATGCTGGGCGGAGAGCGCATGTCCCATTTCATGCGTCAGAATGGACACAAATAGGCAGGCGATGAAGAGAACCGTTCCCGGCAGATCGCCAGCATTCCAGCCCATCAACGCTCCGACCAGCCAGAACATGGGATGGACCCGAACCGGAATTCGGAACAGCGAGAACCGCAGATCGTAGGGAGTGGGATTCGCGGAACCGAACATAAACAGACCCTGGCAAGCGGCCGGCGGCGAGCGGCCGGCGTCGGCGGCGAACGGCCGGCGTCAGCCGGCTGGTGAAACCGCCC
>JAPLOC010000557.1:4481-7132 GCA_026692825.1 Planctomycetota bacterium
CCCGCCTCCCACAACCCCCCCCCATCCGATCGATCCCCCGGCTACGTTCACTTGATCAACCGTCCCCGCGCTGCCACGATTCTCCATCATGCCCCCTTCCGATCTCGATCCCTTAATCCCCGCCGTCGGCATACGCCAGCCGTGGCTCGAGCTGATTTTGCTCGGCAAGAAGACCCTCGAGATCCGCTCGCAGAACACGCAGATCCGTGGGACCATCTACCTCTACGCTTCACAGCGTCTCGCCGACCACCCGGCAGCCCCCCGCGCCGCCCTCGACCACGACGTCGACGTCAGCACGCTTCCGCTGGGAAGACTGGTCGGTTCGGTCCAACTGGTCGCCTCCCGGCGGGCGACCGTCGACGACGCAAAGGCGGCCTGCGTTCCGGGCGAATTCCTGCTCAATCAGTACGCTTGGGTGCTGGAATCCCCCGTCCGATTCCCGTCGCCGCAACCCGTTGACTACCTGCCGTACGGCGTCTGGTTTTATCCGTTTCGGAGAAAAGGGCCGTAGGTTCTCGTCGGCACCCTTCTGCAATTCAGGCGGGTGGTTGCTAAAAATCGTCCATGTTCTCTTCGGGATTGGTGGCAGACTTGCCCGCCACCCGCCGGCGGGCTGGTCTTAAAGCCGTCCCGCCAGTTTCTTCAAACGTCGCCTGCGCGTCGAAGTTCGCCAACTGGGCCGAGCCGTCGGTGGCGAAGCCGGTCAGGACTTCAATCCGCCGTTCGGCGTTCTCAAGAATCGCGTGGCAACTTCTCAAGAGTCGGATCCCCTCTTCGAAGCGCACCAAAGAAGGTTCCAACCCGAGCTGGCCTTCTTCAAGCTGATCGACGATCGATTCCAGTTGTTCCAGCGACGCTTCGAAGGAAACGGACTTCTCCGTGGTCCCGCCCACCGGGTCCGCCCCCTGTTTTGAATCACTCATCACGCACCTCTTCCACCCGACTGATCAGCCGGCCTGAAGTCAACCAAGTTTCAATGGGTGTCCCCACCAGGACATCACCCGCTTTGCGAACGACCGTGCCTGTCCCCGGAATTCGCGTCACCGAGTATCCACGTTCCAGGACTTTCAAAGGACTCAGCGCGTCGAGAGCGGCCGCCCGTTCGGCCAG
Source organism: Planctomycetota bacterium (assembly GCA_026692825.1). Classification (GTDB taxonomy): domain Bacteria; phylum Planctomycetota; class Planctomycetia; order Planctomycetales; family Planctomycetaceae; genus UBA10511. The sequence goes on from JAPLOC010000557.1 coordinate 5,592, forward strand.
CCGGGCGCGGGCCGATTCCAGCGTTCGTCGCGCCCCCCGCTGCAACCTCCCGTCCAGTTCATCGAGCCGCCGGGCCAGTTCGTGCAGACGCTCCAACGGACGGGCGAGTACGCGCCGCGTCGCCAGTCCATCCAGTCGGGCCCGTGCCGTGCCGGCGCGGTTTCGCAATCCATAAATCAACCGCTCCCGCAGCCGCGACAGTCGTTGGCTCACCTCGTCTCGATTCGGGACGACCAGTTCGGCGGCTTCCGTGGGGGTCAGCGCCCGGCGGTCGGCGACATGGTCGGCGATCGTCACGTCGACTTCGTGTCCCACCGCGCTCACCACCGGAATCGCACAGTCGGCGATCGCCCGGGCGACAAGCTCGGTGTTGAACGCCCACAAGTCTTCCAGGCTGCCTCCCCCTCGACCAGTGATCACCACCTCGACCCCGGGAATCTGATGCACGCGTCGCAAGGCCGATGCGATTTGCGGTGCCGCGTCGGCTCCCTGCACCGCCACGGGAACAATCACAACATCCGCCGCCGGCCAGCGGCGGGTCAGCACCTGCAGCATATCCCGGACGGCGGCCCCCGTCGGACTGGTGACCAGCGCGATCCGTTTGGGAAACGCCGGGAGCGGGCGTTTGCGTTCCGACTCAAACAGCCCCTCTCCCTGCAACTTTTCGAAAAGCTGGCGATACGCCAGCTCCAGCGCCCCCATTCCTTGTGGTGCCAGTTGCTCGATGATCATCGAGTAGGTGCCACGCGACTCGTAGACTTCGATCGCGCCGGCGGCGATCACCTCGAGTCCATCCTGAAGTTGGAATTTCAACCGGGCGACGGTCGAACGCCAGAGAATCGCCGAAAGTTGCGCTCCCCCATCTTTCAACGTGAGATACACATGCCCGGAGGTGGCTCGCTTCAGGTTCGAAATCTCCCCTTGAACCCAGACGTGCGGAAAATTCCCCTCCAGCGAATCCTTGATCTGACGCGTGAGGGCGGTGACCGAAAGGACGGGGGGCTGCGTGCCGGCGGTTGAGCCGCGGCGAATGGCCATCAGTGCTGCGACCTCGACGTTAAAGGAAGATGCTCTTGAGCGTTTCGATCGCGCGAATCACATCGCCCCCGCGGTCCGGCCCCTGATTTCGAACGGCGGTCACCCAGCCTCGATACCCCGACTCATACAGGAGCGCGAGAAGTTCCGCCCAATTGACCTGTCCCTGGCCCACTGCTGTCTCGGCACCAAGTCCATCCAGGTCGCGGACTCCATCGCGGGCCTGCACGTGAACGACCAGTGTGTAGAGTTCGCGAAACGCTTCCGCGACTTTTCGCCCGGCACACACGAACGAACTGGGGTCGAAGTCGATCCCAATGGGACCGGTCGTCACTTGCGCCAGCAGCTTGGCATAAGCGGCCGCCGGCTCTCCCGACGGGGCGATCGCCAGCGTCACCCCCACATGATTGCCATGGCGGGCCAGATCGTTCAGCACCTCAATGAGCGTTTTCGCCTCTTTCTCGTCTGCTTCCGCAGGCAATGGCCCCAACCGCAGCGTCAACACC
>JAPLOC010000558.1 GCA_026692825.1 Planctomycetota bacterium
GCTTCGCGGTAGGCTTCGGCCAGGATCACGGTGCGCTGCTTGTCGGCGTCGGCGCGGATCTTCTCGGAAGCGGCCGAACCGGTGGAGCGCAGCTCATTGGCCACGCGCACGCGCTCGGACTTCATCCGTTCGTACACCGAGTTGTTGATCTGCTCGACGTAATCGACGCGTTTCAGGCGCACGTCGACGATACCGACTCCGAGTCATCGTTTGGGCATTTCACGCTGCTGGATCGGCTGGGAGAGGGGAAGTTTGGAGAAGTCTGGCGGGCCAAAGACCATCGGTTGGATCGGTTTGTCGCGATCAAGCTGCCACGCAAGGAAGAACTGACGGCTGCCGAAACCGAGCTGTTTTTGCGCGAGGCGCGCAGCGCCGCTCAACTGGCGCATCCAAACATTGTCGGAGTTCATGAGGTTGGCAACGAGCGGGGCCGGGTCTTTATCGTCAGTGAGTTGATTGACGGCTGCAATCTCGCCGAGTGGTTGGCGGGGACGGAGATCTCTCACCGCGATGCTGCGGCCTTCTGTCAGGTACTCGCCCTGGCGCTGCAACACGCGCATGATCATCACGTCATTCACCGCGATTTGAAGCCACAAAACGTGTTGATCGACGGAGATCGCCGACTCTACCTCTCGGACTTCGGGCTGGCGAGGCGGATCGATGGCGAGATCACGATGACCATGGACGGGCGGATCCTGGGGACGCCCGCATACATGTCTCCCGAGCAGGCACAGGGGCAGTCGCACACCGCTGATGGCAGAACCGACCAGTACTCACTGGGGGTGATGCTGTACCAGATGCTGACGGGCCAGCTCCCGTTCAAAGCGGGTTCGAAAATGCTGATGATTCAGCAGGTGATCCATGAACCCCCGACATCTCCGCGGCGAATTCGACATACGATTCCCAAGGATCTGGAGACGATTTGCCTGAAGGCGATGGAGAAAGATCGCGAGCGCCGGTTCGCGACGATGCGGGAATTCGCCGACGAACTCGGACGGTTTCTCGACGGCCGGCCGATTCTGACGCGTCCGGTCTCTCAACTCGAACATGGCTGGCGCTGGGCAAAGCGGAATCCCGCGATCGCGAGTCTGTTCTCGCTGGTCGTGTTGTTGACGGGGATGCTGATCGGAATGGCGATGCTTCCCGCCGCTCCGCTACCGGTCGAAACGACGGCAGTGAGTATCGCCGCGAATCGTCCCGACGCCACCCTCGTCTTCATTCCGTTGTCCCCCTCGACCGGGGAACCACAACCCGATCGCATCACTCCCACGGGGCGCGGGACGATGTCAGGAAACAAACCAGTCAGCCTGCGGGTCGAACCGGGGGATTATCTCGTGGTGGCCTATGTGGGCGATCCGGAGACAACGTCCGTGTTCCATGAGGTGTTGCGGCGGGTGCCCCGTGACGAGGAAGCTCCAGTCCCGGTTACCTCCCCGCTCACGAGTTGGACGAGAAACCGCCAGGCTGAGGTGGCACTTGCTGTCGTTCCGATCTTTGATACCCGCGAAGTGACCCCCGGGATGGCGTTCGTACCGACTCTCGAACGGTGTCCGATTGGAAGCCAGGATTCCGGGGAGATTCCGCTACATCATCGCCACATCCCGGCATTCTACCTCGACACGCACGAAGTCACAGTCGGTGACTATCGCCGGGTCATGGAGGGATTGCGCCCGTGGGCGATGCGGAAGGAGGATCCGGCTGCGGATGAACCGGTGGTGAATCTCACCGACGCAGAAGCTGCCGCATATGCGGAATTCTCGGGCAAGCGCCTGATCTCGGAATTCGAGTACGAACGGGCGGCGACCGACGGGGGAAAACTGGAGACCCCCTGGGGGAAACCGGTGGACACGATCACCAATTGGCCCGTGGGTGCCGTGAAGTCGAATCCGCTCGATCACATTGCGTTCGACGGTGTCGAAGTCTTCGGGCTGTATTCCAACGTCGCGGAACGGACCGGGAGCTGGGGTTGCTATTACATCACCCGCCCTGGAGTTCAACCGCCGCTCCCCCCTCGGCAATCACGAATCATTCGAGGAGGGACGCCGACCGCGATCGGCAAGGAAAATCCGACCGCCGATGATATCGCGGACTGGCAGCGTGGCCCCAAGGGTCGGCTGATTGGATTTATGGATGAGACCCACCCCAATCTGGGATTCCGGTGCGTCCGGGGGACGAAGCCCCGGTTGAAGGCTCGGGATTTTGTCGCGAAGGTCAGCGAACCGTGATGCCGGACCGGGTCTGCCGAACAGCAACCGCCGAGTTCTCCCTTTATTCCCAGAACGCCTCCACCACCTGCGTGTCGGGAGCGAATGTCACCTGGGTCTCGGTTGCCGCCGCTGGCCAGAGCAGAGTCTCGCCCCGGGTCGCGGCTGGCGGAATTGAACCGGCCGTAGATTCCGCGGCTGGTCCCCGCGTCCAGCGGATTTCCCCATCCAGCACAATCCAAACGGCACAGCGGTTCTCCGTTGCTCGCGTGATCTCGCCCGAGCCCTCATAACGCCGCAATGTGAAATAGGGACAACTCGCCAGTCGCTCGATCCGAACACCGCCGACCGTTCGCTCGACAATCGGCACCGCGGCGGCAACGGGGCCTCGGGAATAGTTGATGCATTCCAGCGATTGCTCAATATGTAGCGGGCGTGGTTTGCCGTCGGTCCCCAGTCGGTTCCAGTCGAAGAGTCGAAACGTGACGTCGCTCGATTGTTGAACTTCGGCGAGCAGCACTCCCTCGCCCAGCGCGTGAACTGTGCCGGCGGGAATGAAGACGCAATCGCCCACTCGCACAGGAAGCCGATGGAGGCACTCTTCGACCTCTCCTGCCCGAATCGCCCGCTCCATCTCTTTCCGATCCACACCCGGCTTCAGCCCGGCGAAGACGCAACTCCCGGGATCCGCTTCCATGATGATCCAGGCTTCCGTTTTGCCCCGTTCGCCAGGCACATAACGCGGTGCCTGTTCATCGTTGGGATGCACCTGCACGCTGAGTCGATCGTTGGCGTCCAGAAATTTCACCAGCAGCGGAAACGTCGACAAGCCGGCGTGGCGTCCCAGCAACCGGGTCGGCTCTTCGCGGACCAGTTCGCCCAGACTGCGCTTTTTCCATGGTCCGTCCGCGACGACGCTCTGGTCCACACCATGGTCGACAATTTCCCAACTCTCGGCGTAATCCGATTCGGGTCCGATCGGTTTGCCCAACCGCGTTCCCAATCGCCGACCTCCCCAGCGAATCCGTTTGAGCAGCGGGGTGAACCGGAGTGGCTCGATGGAGGTGTTCATGCCGGCAGAGAGGGCGGAGCGCTGTGGAGTTTTGGGAAGACGAGGGTCGACGAATTGTGAACCGTAGGTCACGTCCGGGGTGGTACACCACGACCGTAGGCGTGAAGCGATGCCGATTCGGTGTCACCCGATTCGTTGGGGAGAGTTTAGCTCGGTCTCTCCGCGATTGAAAACGACGATCGACGCATCTCGCCGCGCTTCATTGCCACGCGTGCGGCAGATCACGATACTGCGTGATCCGAATCCCGCCCGGCGGTCCCCAAACCCCGCTTTGGCGGCATGTGAGTCGGCGAACCCTCCCCTCCGCATTCCCTCTGCGAGTCTCCCGCGATGCCAGCTTCCTCCCTCGACCGCGACCAGGCGCTCGATCTGTACCGTCGGATGCAAGTGATCCGCCAGTGCGAGGAACAATTGGCCCGCTCTCACCAACGTGGACTTGTCCACGGCGCGTGTCACACCTATGTGGGTGAAGAAGCGATCGCCGTCGGCGTGTGTGCCCACCTCTCGCGTAAGGATGTTGTCTTCAGCACCCATCGCGGGCACGGGCATGCCCTCGCCAAAGGGGTTCCTCCCAAGCAATTGATCGCGGAACTGTTCGGCCGTTCGACCGGTTGTTCCCACGGCCGCGGGGGAAGCATGCACCTGTTCTCCCCTGAGGTGGGGATGATGGGAACCAGTGGGATCGTCGGCCCCTGCGTCCTGCAGGCGACCGGTGCCGGCTATACGTTCAAGTTGCTCCAGCAGGACCAGGTCGGCGTCGCATTTTTTGGTGACGGAGCGGTCAACAACGGCGCGTTTCATGAGGGGCTCAATCTCGCCAGTATCTGGAAGCTGCCGGTCCTCTTCATTTGCGAAAACAATCAGTTCGCGACCGAAGTTCCCTTTTCGTACGCGGCGGGAAATCCCAACGTGGGCGAGCGCGGCGCGGCCTATGGAATGCCGGGGATCACGCTGGATGGCAACGACGTCCGTGCGATCCATCAGGCGGCGGGCGAGGCGATCGCCCGGGCCAAGGCCGGGGAAGGCCCCACCCTGATCGAGTGTCGCACCTACCGCACGCGGGCTCACGCCGAAGGCATGGGCGATTTTGGCTATCGCACCCGTGAAGAGGTTGAAGAGTGGAAGAAACGCTGCCCGATTCAACGCTTCGCCACCTGGATTATCGAAACCAAACTGGCGACGGCCGCCGAGTTGAAGGAAATCGCGTCGGAAGTTGAAACGCAGATCACGGAGGCGCAAACGTTCGCTGAGGGAAGCCCGTGGCCCGAGCCGGCGACCGCTGCCGATCACATTTACGCGCCGCCGCGAGTGGTTGTCGAACCGGTCGCCCCGAATCCGACACTTCCAACGGCGGCAACCCCCGCCCCCGCAGGCAGCCGCGTGATCACGTACATCAAAGCGACGCACGAAGCGCTCGCCGAGGAAATGGCGGTCAATCCCAGGATTTTCGTGCTGGGGGAGGGGATTGGAAAGCGGGGAGGGAATTTCAAAACCACCGAAGGGCTTTACGATCTGTACGGCCCGGCTCGGTTGTGTGACACGCCGATTTCAGAACGCGGTTTTGTAGGACTCGGTGGGGGGGCGGCGATGACCGGTTCCCGCCCGGTGATCGACTTCATGTTCGCCGACTTCATTCTGGATTCGGTCGGTGAGATCGTGAACCAAATCGCGAAAATGCAGTACATGAGCAGCGGCCGGCTGAAAATGCCGATCCTGATGCGGGGCTGCATCGGAATCGGTCACTCGGCGGCGACCCACCATTCGGGGAATTACTACCCGATGTACGCCAATGTCCCGGGGCTGCGGGTCGTGGTTCCATCGACACCGTTTGATGCGAAGGGATTGTTCAAGCACGCACTCCGGTGTGATGATCCGGTCATGTTCCTGGAACACCGAGAGATTCTGCAGGCGAAAGGTCCAGTCCCGGAAGGGGACTACGAGATTCCGTTTGGCAAAGCGGCGATTGTCCGGGCCGGTCGGGATATTACCATCGTGGCGCTCGCCCGGATGGTCCATTTGGCGGTCGAAGCGGCCGAGAGTCTGGCGGCCGAGGGAATTTCGGTCGAAGTGGTCGATCCCCGAACGGTCGCCCCTTTGGATGGCGAGACGATCCTGAATTCGGTGGCAAAAACCGGCCGACTGCTGATCGTCGACGAGGCGTTTGGCCCGTTCGGACTGGGCGGGGAGGTGGCCGCCTTGGTCGCGGACCGTGGATTCGACGACCTCGACGCGCCGATTCGCCGGGTGAATGGCCTGTTGACTCCGACCCCCTACAGTCCTCCGCTTGAAGGGGCGGTCGTGCCCAAATTGACCGAAATCACATCGGCGATTCGCGATCTGGTCGCCGAGTAAGGACAATTGGTCGGGAAACCTGTGGCGTGGATTCTAATCCACGCTACAAAAATCGCTGCAAACCGAATAATCACCTTTTCTTGAACTTTCGCGGGCGGACGGCCGTCGTATAATACGAAGTGCGTTGAAACAGTCAGCGGATCAGGGAGAAGTGTCCATGGCCGGTGCAGTCGACCCGAAGAGTTCGCCCACGCGCGCCCAGCCTGCGCGCGGTGCCGGTTCGCAGCAATATGTCGATTATGACGAATTCGTCGACTATCAACTCGACAAGACCCGCGCGAATCTGCGCTCGACCGAGATTTTCACAACCCTGACCGTCATCGCGGCGGTCTTCGCGGGCTATCTGCTGCTGTTCGTTGTGTTCGATCAATGGGTCATCTCTGGCGGCTTTGGCCTGTTGACCCGGGGGTTGATGCTGGCGCTGTTGCTGGGGGCGACGGGGGCGGTGGGCTTTCGGCACATTCTGATTCCGCTGTTGCGTCGGATTCACCCGTTGTACGCGGCCCGCACGCTGGAACAGGCTGACGCCAAATTCCAGGGAAATCTGCTCAACTTTGTCGACCTGCGGGGTGGCGGGCGTCCCAGTTCGGCGGCGGTCGTGCGGGCGATCGAAAAGCGGGCGGCAGTCGAACTCGACAAAATGGATGTCGAAGAGGCGGTCGATCGTCGGCCCCTGTTGCGGGCGGCGTACGCGCTCTTGGGAATTGTCGTGTTGTCGGCCGCGTACATTGTGCTGTCTCCCAAAGATCCGTTCGCCTCGGTCCAGCGTGCGCTGCTCCCCATGACGGCGATTCAGGTCGCGACCGAAACGACGATCAGTGACGTCACCCCCGGTGACGCCCGCGTCCCGGCGCGGAGTGTGGTTGTGGTTGAAGCCGACATTCGCGGAAAACCGGTCGATCAGGTCCGAGTCCTCTATACCACCGCCGACCGCAAATACGTCGATCAGCCGGTCGAGATGCGGCGGATTGATTCCGGATTGCCGCGGTTCCGCGGGGTGTTGAACGGCGAAAACGGTCGCGGACTGCTCCAGAGCGTCACCTACAAAGTGGTGGCGGGGGACGCCGAGACACCGTCATACCACCTCGGCGTCAGTCAGCCTCCGTCGGCCGAAGTGGAACGGGTGTCGTACGTCTTCCAGAACTACATGCAGTTGGAAGACAAGGTTCAGGAAGGGGGAGCGATCGATGGGTGGGAAGAGGCCCGCGTGACGTTGCATGGCAAAACCAACATGCCGGTCACCTCGGCCCGAATCGTGCTGACTGATACCGATGTCCCCGGGGTCAAGGGGGAGGAAATCGCGGTTCGTATTACCGACGAAACACAACTCGAGGCGGCCTGGACGCTGAAATTCCGCGCGGACGGCACCTACGCCCGGTTCTACCGTGTCGAAGTCAAGACTGCCGCAGGAAGTGTCGACCCCGAACCGACCTATCATTCGATTGTGATCCGTCCCGATCAACGACCGGATGTCGCGCTCTTGCATCCGACCACGGATCTCAAGAAACCCAGCAACGCCGTCGTTCCGTTGTTGATTACGGCGACCGATCCCGATTTCCTGCTGAACGCGGTCGTCCTGAAATGCGAGAAGAACGGCGAACCGCTGTCGGATGTGAAGCTGTTTGAATCCGAGATTCCGACGCGTTCGGTGAAAGGAACCTACGAGTACCAGCTCAAAGAGTTGAATCTCAAACCGGGAGACAAGCTGCAATACTGGATCGAAGCCCGCGACAACAAACTGCCCGTCGCGAACCGCACTCCAACGCCGCGGATGAGCATCGAAATCGACGCGGAAAAGTCGGCCGAAGAGGTTCAGAAAGATCTCGCCCGGGAGCAGCAGCAGCTCGACCGCCAGCTCGCGCAGGCTGACCAGGAGAACAATCCCAAACAGCCGCCAGAACAACGGCCGAATGACGATCAGGGTGAGCGGGATCCGAGCGCAGAGCCGGAGGGACAGGCCTCGGAGCGGGCCAATGGCAACCGCAACAACCCGGAAGAGAACGCGGGCAACAAAGTGGGCGCTCGCGCTGATCAGCAGCCGGGTGATCCTCAGAATGAGGAGCGAACGGGTGACGATCGGGCCGACCGCAATGGTCAGCGCGAGGGTCAGCAGGAAGCGTTCCAGCGGCAGTTGGAGCGGATTCTGCAAAAGGAACGAGAGAATCAGGCAGCCGGGGATCGGCAGCCTCAAGGGGATGGCGATCGCCAGAATTCCGAGAAGAGTGAACCAGAATCGGGCGACGATCGACAGTTGCCCGGCGATCCCAAGTCACCACGTGACGAGCAGAACAAAGCCGGATCGGGTGGACCGCAAAAAGGGGGCGATGGAAAGCGGCCGGATTCCAAACCTCAGCCCAACCGTGGCCAGGACGAGAATACGAACAAGCGCGAAGACAGTGGCGAGGACGGGGCCGACAATTCGTCCCAAGAGGAGCAGACTCCCGACAAAAGGTCGCCCGACGGCGGAGAACGGCGACAGGGGAATAATCCCAAGCAGGGTGATCCAGGGCGGGACAAGGGGAGTGCGGCCAAGGGGAAAGGTGAAAAAGGTCCGAAGCCCGACAAATCGCAGGAGCCGGGATCCGAAGAACAGAACCAGGAGGATGCAGATTCGGGCGATTCGCAATCGGCCGAACGAAACCCGAAGGGGAATTCGAAATCGGGTTCGGGAACCCAGCGGCAACCCAAGGAGAAGGGGGGCGAGGGGGATCGCGAACGCCGGGCCGGGGAACCGGGAGTCGATGACCCGATGCCGGCGGAAAAAGCCGAAGATGGCGACGGTACGGATCCCGAACGGAATGGTCGGGAGGGTCAGGAGAACCGAGGAAAACCCGACGCGAAGCAACAGATTCCGGAAGGGGAACGTCCCGATCGTCCGGGTGAGAAGACACCCCGGCGAAATCCCAATCAGAAAAACCAGAAGAAACCGTCGTCCGACGAGAATGCGGACCCGAATCCCGAGCGACAGTCTCCGGGGGAATCTTCGGGCGAGCCATCCCCCGCCGGGCAGCAGCATGAGAAGAATTCCAAGCCGGGACCGAACGGCCAGAAGACGAAAGCGGGGGAACGGAACGAACCCCAGGCGGGTGACGAAAAGAATCCGAGCGGATCAGCCGACGAGTCGGAGAACAAAGAGCCCGGTTCCCAAGAATCAACCGACGATGTCAGGGAAACTGGGCGGAACGGCAATAACGAAAAGCCAAAGCCGGCCGGCAAACAAGGGAAAAGCGATCCCCAGGGGGGACAGAAGTCGAGGACCGATGCCCAGAACCCGAGCGATCCTCAGGCCGAGTCGACCGACCCTGCCACCGACGACGCGAACGGTGAGGAACAAGCCGGGAACGATCCGGCGGGAACCGACCCCAAGTCGAAGGCTGCGAAGCCCGGAGACAAGTCCCGCCAGAAACCAAAGAACGGAAACCAGAAGCAAGGCAATCCGGCCAATAAAGGCCAGGAGACGCCTGGAGAGAATTCCGAGGAGGGCGACCCGCAAGAAAACGGGGTCGGAGAAAACGGCGAGGATGGTGCGGACGAAGGCGACCGCGACGAAGGAAATCCCTCTGAGAAGCCGAACAAGGGGAAGGGTCAACAGACGCCCAAGTCGGGGAATCAGCCCAAGAAAGCGGGTGAAAAAGGGGGCCAGCCTCAACCGCAGGGAAAAGAGGGGGGAGACAACGTTTCTCACGACGATCCCGCGTCGGAGAAGTCGGCGAATTCCGGAAAGGCGAAAAACGATCCGCAACGGCGTCCCAGCAACCCCTCGGAAGTGGGGAATGAGACTCCCAAGGGACAAGGGCGGAAACAGGGACAGAAATCTGACCAGCCCCAGGCGGGTGAAAACGGCCAAAGCGGTTCGTCTGACCAGGGAGAGAGCGGAGGGAACCAGGAAGGGGCTGGCGAGGGTTCTGAACAGGGAGGTGAATCCGATACCGCCGACGGTAAGACCGGTCAGTCGAGTGAGAATCAGTCAGGGAACGGCTCGAAGTCGGGCGCCTCGGGAAAACAGGGAACCAAACCAGGCGGCAAGTCGGAAGCCGCCGGCGGCCAGTCGGCGGGTAAGGGAGGCGAAGCGGGGGAAGCCTCAAACGAAGGGGGTGACCCGGCCGACGCGACGGAACCTGGCAAAGCGGGAGGATCCAAATCGGCAGGAAAGCCCGGACCGGCGGGTCAAGGAAAAGGAGGCAAGCCGAACGGCGACGCCCCATCGAACGGAGCTTCCGCGGAAAAGAGCCAGGGAAAACAGTCTCCCGGGGGGCCACCCACAGGAAATTCGAACAGCCAGTCGGGTGGAGGCGTCACCGGAAGTCCGCAGGATGGCGGTGACGGAGGAGGAGACGACGGCCCGCGTGGTCAGCAGCGACAAGAAAACCAGAAGTCCGATCCTCCCTCCGCGGTGGAGACCGACCCCAATGACGAAGAGGCCAAGCTGGAGCATCTCCGGGAGGCGAGTAATCTCGTTCTGAAGAAACTCCAGGGGAAACTCGATCGGGGAGACGTCGACGAAGAGTTCATGCGCGAAATGGGATTTCAGGATCTCGGGGAATTGCAGAAGTTCCTCGCCCAGCTTGAAGAACGAATCGACGCGTCGGCCGAGGACAACTCCCCCGAGGCGGTCGCCCGGCGGAAACAGTTCGAAGAGATGCTGAAGTCGATGCGACTGGGAGGCGATACGCAGCAGCGCGAACAAGGCCAGACCGGTTCGCGTCGCGTGAACCAAGTGGACGCCGGCCGCCGACCTGTGCCCGCCGAACTGCGGGAACGGTACGAGGCGTACACGAAGAGCCTCACAAAACAAAAAACCGAAAAGGGAGACACCAAGGGAACGAAGAAACCCACGACGAAGCCCGGTGCCAAATGATGGGTGCCCCCCTTGCGGGCTTTCGGTCTTGTAGCGACGACGCGCCGCGGCGTAACTCCGGCTGGGGTCCCCGCGAAGCGGAACTGCAATTGGCGGCTGCAATCATGCGACCGGATCGCTGAAACCAACAGCCCCGTTGCGGCGAAACCTCGTTGCGTCGGTCAATACCCGGTTTGGAGATTCCACTCGACTCACTGAACTCCTCTTGAAGTTCGCTTCCCCCGATCCACCGTGACCACGTCGCTCTCATCCTACCTGTCCCCACTGCACGCTTACCGGACCGACCGCCACATCGTCGTTCCCACGATGAGCGCGGCTCGCGAATGGATGAAACTCGGCACGCATCCGCTGGACTTCATCTACGCCCCCTCGGCCATGGGGCAAGCCCCCGCGCTGGGGTTGGGTCTGGCCCTCGCCCGGCCCGATCGGCAGGTGATCGTTCTCAATGGCGATGGTTGCCAGTTGATGAACCTCGGGTGCCTGGTGACGATTTCGGCTCAGCGCGTGCCCAACTTCATGTTGATTGTCTGCGACAACGGCGCGTACGAAGTCACCGGGAATCAGGCGACGGCGGCGACCGAATTGACCCGGCCGGTCGATCGTCCGGTCCGTTTCGCGCAGATCGCCGCAGGGTGCGGCATTCCCGCCACGTTTGAATTCGAGTCGGCCACCGATTGGGCCAATGGCCTAGCGCTCGCGCTGTCGACCCCCGGGCCAACCGTTGTCATCTGGCGGGTCGCCGTCGATGCGACCGGGACTGTTCCGCGATCCCCGTCTCCCGCGCCAGCGCGGGGGCGGCAATTCGCGTCGGAACTCGCGACCCGCCGTACTCCAGGCGATCTCAACGGAGGGTTGAGGATCGACGCGGTGGAGGCTCTTCGCGAATCCCGCGAAGAGCATTGATCTTGGACAGGTTCTTGCGGTAGATCATCCCGGAATCACCCCCCCTCCAGCACCCATTGAACCGCAGCCTGGCTCAATTCGCCTGCGTTGGCCAGACCGAGTTTTCGTTTGATGTTCTCGCGGTGCGTGTCGACGGTGTGCGGACTGAGAAAAAGCTGTTGCGCGATGGCACCGCTCGTTCGTCCCTCGCCGATCAGACGGAACACCTCCAACTCGCGATCGCTCAGTCGTTCTGTGGCGGACTCGCCCACGACTCCTTCTCCCGAAATCGCCTTGGCGATCAGGCGGTCTTCCAGTTGTTTGCTCACGTAGCGACGTCCTGCCAGAACCGTCCGAATCGCATCGATCAAATGCTGGGTCGATTCCTGTTTGTTGAGGAACCCCAACGCGCCGGCCCGCAGCACCCGTTCGCCGTACAAAGATTCTTGAAACCCGGTGACGACCAGCATTTTCGCGTGCGGATTGCGTGCCTTGATCTGCTTGATCAGCCCCAGGCCGTCGCCCCCCTTGAGCGACAGGTCGACGATGATCAGATCGGGTCGCGTTCGATCCAGTTGCACCAGTGCTTCATTCGGCGAGGCCGCCTCACCACAGACGCAGAGGTCTGGCTCCAGCGAAATTCGTAACGTCAGCCCCTCGCGGACCAATTGATGATCATCGACGATCAGAATTCGGGATGGCGACGTTTTGTCACTCATTCTCCCCTCCCGGAGGTTTCAAAAACCTCGCAGGTCACGACCGTTCCCCCTTCAGGGCGCGGCGCGACCCGTAATGTGCCCCCAACGATTCCGGCTCGGTATTCCATGGTCCCCAGTCCGAGTCAGCCAGTGTTCTCTGCTCCCACGCGTCGTGCCGATCTCGATGAGTCGATTCCGACACCATTGTCACAGACCGTCAACACAATCCGCCCATCCCGACATTCCAGGGAAATCCGGATCTCCGTCCCGTTCGCGTGTCGCACCGCGTTGTTCAACGCTTCCTGGGCGATGCGATACAGGTGCGTCGCCACCGTGTTGTCCGCCACCACAACCGGTGATCGGCACTCGAAAACGCAGGCGGGGCCCCCGGCGGACGTGATCGACATCGCGAGTTCCTGCAATGCGGACCGCAGCGCCTCGGCATCGATCTGCACCGGCATGATGCCATACGAAAGCTGGTGTACATGCCGGTTCGCGTCGACCAGTCGCTCACAAAGACTTTCCGCGATACCGCGGAGTTGTGCGAATTTGGGCTCGGGAACCGGGCGGACGGGACCGTCCTTCGATTCCGTCTTGGGCAAATCCTTCAGCAGTCCAAGCAGGGCCGACGCGATAAAGGCCAGGCCCGTCAATTCCTGACCCGTCCCGTCGTGGAGTTCCTGTCCGATGCGGCGTTGTTCCTCCACCGCGATATCCAGGAGATGTCGTTGCAGCCGTTTGCGCTCGGAGACATCGATCAAAATGCCGGTAAACAAGCCCAGATGATCGACCTCGCTGATCGCCAGTTCAACGGGAAACAGCGAGCCATCTTTTCGCCGCGCCATCACTTCGCGGCCGATGCCGATGATCCGTGGTTCGCGAGTCCGCTCGTAGCGGTCGAGGTAGGAGTCGTGTTCATCGGAATGAGGGGGCGGCATCAGCATGCGAACGTTGTTTCCCAGGAATTCCGCCTGGGTGTAGCCAAAAACACGTTCGGCGGCGGGATTGGCGCTGACGATGATTCCGCGTTTGTTGATGGTGATGATCGCGCTGGTCGCGGTATTGAGGATCGCCCTCAGACGCTCCTCTCGATCTCTCAGTTTGACTTCGTCGTGTTTGCGCCGGGTGATATCCCGTTGAATTGAGATGAAGTGCGTGACCGCACCGCAATGGTCACGTAAGGGGGTGATGAACAGTTCGGCGTCGTACGCAACTCGCTCCTTCGTGTAGTTGACCAATTCGCAGTGGACTGGCTGTTCGTGGGAAAGTTGCTTCCGGATCTGGTCCAGAACCGCGCGATCGGTCCGTCCCCCCTGCAGCATTCGCGGCGATTGTCCGACCAATTCGGCGGCAGAGTAGCCGGACACGCGACACATCGCCTCGTTGACGAAGACAATCTCCGGCCCCGGCGCGTCCAGATTGACGCGGGTGATGATCACCCCTTCTCCCAGTTTTTCCATCGCAGCCGCCAGCAGACGGATCTCCTGAGTCTGGTCCGCGACCCGCTGTTCCAGAGTCGCGTTCAGCGTGTTCAGAGATTCTTCCGCCGACTTGCGTTCCGAAATATCACGGATCAGTCCGTCATAGCCAACCAGCCGACCGGTGGTGTCGCGGTCGGCCACAATGGTATTTCGAACCCAGCGGAGCTGCCCGTCCTTGCGCCGCATCCGGTGTTCGATCGGAGGGGAGGCGAACCCCGATTTCAGCCGCGCCGCCTGCTGCCGCACCAGCGATCGGTCTTCCGGCGGCACCAACTCAACCCACAACTGCGGATTGGCCTCAAATTCCTCGGGACTATAGCCTGTGACCGCTTCACAATTCACTCCATGCGCCGTCTGGGGTTCAATCCCCTCGGCAAACCGCACGCGATAGATGGTATCGGTCAGCGCGGTCGTCAGGCGACGGAACCTCGATTCGCTTTCCTCAAGCAGTCGGCGTGTTTCGTGGACCGCGGAAATGTCGCTTAATGCGGTCCGAAAAAATCCTTTGGACCGAGGCCTGCACGCCGCGCTTTCCAGCCGCGCCATGAACTCAACCCCATCCAGACGTCGCAGCTTCAGTTCACACAGATGATTCGCATCATCCGCCCCCAGTTTCTGGCGATACAAGTACCAGGAATCCTGTGATTCCGGGGAGATGAACTCGCTGAATTCCGCCCCGACCAGAGTCTGCCGGTCGACCTTCAGCAGTTCGGCGGCCGTCAGGTTGACTTCCAGGATTTTTCCGTCGTTGTTAAATCGCAGATATCCAATCGGCGCGTAATCAAACAGATCGAGGTAGAGGTCGCGGGAATTGGCAAGTTCAAGCTGTGCGGCCAGCAATTCTTCGTTCTGAAGCTGCAGTTCCACCTGATGAACCTGCAGTTCGTGAATCAACGTCTGCAAATCGCCGGACTTCATGTCGGCGACTTCCCTGCGTGAGGAACTGAGCAGCTTCAGCGCGCGCGCTCGTAACGACTCCTGCGGGTCACGAGACGGGTCTGTGGTTTTTTTTGCCATTTCGAGGGATGCCGAGTTTGTATTCAGGACAGGGATTGCCGCAGCATCAACGCGACGGCGTCTGGCATTCCACGATCATCAGCCAGCGGGGTCAGGGTCATTTGAACGGGGATCTCGGCACCGCCCGGTTTGACCCACGTCGTGGAAATATCGCGAATCGTCTCGCCTCTGCGGCAGCGAGTCAGCAGCGAATCGATTTGCGGTTGGAACGAGGCCGGAAACACTGAATTCAACGGCTTTTTCAGCAGCAATTCGCGACTCAGTCCCAGCAGCTTCAACGCCTTCTCGTTCGATTTATCGATCAGTCCGTCCAGTCCGACGATCAGAATCGGGTCGGCCGCGGCCATGAACACCTGCGAGAGTCTGCGCAGATTCGTCTGCGCGTCCTTCAGCCGATTGATGTCGACAAACGTCAGGACCAGGCCGCTGACGACGTTGTTCGCGGTCCGATACGGCAAGATCCGCATCAGGTAACAGATTCCGTCGCGGGTATGGACCTCTTCCTCCAATGGCTCCAGTGTCCGCAACACCTGATGACAGACCCGCAACAAATCGGAGTCGTCAAACTTGGACGAGAGTTCACTCAACGGGCGTCCCAGATCAAACTGCCGCAGCATGATCAGGTTGCGGGCCTGGCCGGTGAACCGTTTGATATTGAGTTCCAGGTCGAGAAACACTGTGGCGGTGTCGGTGCTGTTCAACAGATTCTGCATATCGTCGTTCGCCCGTGACAGGTCGTCGACCTTCGCCTGCAATTCCGTATTGACCGTAGTCAATTCCTCATTGAGCGATTGCAGTTCTTCTTTCGAGGTTTCAAGCTCTTCGATGGTGCTTTGCACCTCTTCGTTCGTCGATTGCAGTTCCTCATTCGCCGACTTGAGATCTTCATTCGCGGTTTCCAGCTCTTCGACCGTCGTACTCAATGTCGCCCGCGAATGCTGCAGTTCGACTTCCAGTTCCGTGACCCGTCCTGGCTCATCGGCGACCGGTCGGCTTTGTCCAGAGCGGCTCTGTCGGGGGCGACGCGTGGCGGGAGCGGCGACAGCCGGCACGGGGGAGGGCGAAAACGTCACCAGCAGGAATCCTCGAATCGGCTCGGGCTCGTGGATCTTCGTTGCCGTGAGGTTCACCAGACTGTAGCCACCGTTCGTCTTCACCCGGATCTGTTCGCGAACCACAACACCCCCGGCCGTTTGCGCCAGCCGCAGCGCCGCCGCCAGGTCGGGTTGTAGTCCCTCCCGCGCCATTTCGAGCAGGTTGTGTCGCGGTTGCCCCTCCGCCGGCTCCAGATACGCCCCGGTGCGACCGTGAATGTAGACCACGTCTCCCCGATCGTTGATCGGCGAGGGCTGCGGGGAGTTCACCCGCATTCGACTCGACCGCGGGCGCGAGATGCGAACTGACCGCGAAGAGCGACAGCCGGCGGTTGGAAGCGGCCGATTCCTTGCGGCGATAAATCTTCCAGCGTTTATCGACGGTTTCAAACAGGTCGTTGAACGGGCCGATGGTCTCCGACGGTCCCAACAGCAACAGCCCGCCCGGTTTCAGAGCGTAATGAAAGACCGGGAGCAGCCGCTTCTGCAAGTCGCTGTTGAGATAGATCAGCAGGTTGCGACACGACAGAAAGTCGAGTTTGGTGAAGGGGGGATCTTTGATGACGTTCTGAGGGGCGAATACCACCAGTTCCCGCAGGTTTTTGTGGATGCGGTAGCCGCCGTCCTGGGGAGTGAAAAATCGCTCGAGTCGGGCCGCGGTGACGTCTCTTGAGATTCCCTCGGAGTACTGCCCGACGCGGGCCGCTTCGATCGCCTGTGAATCCAGATCGGTGCCAAAGATCTGGATCTCCATCGAGCGTCCCAGTCGTTCGAGCGCTTCTCGCAGACAGATCGCCACCGTGAAGGCTTCTTCCCCCGTCGCGCAACCAGGCACCCAGGCGCGAAACGGAAGACCTTCCGGT
>JAPLOC010000559.1:0-7564 GCA_026692825.1 Planctomycetota bacterium
CCATCGCAAAATAGGCGAGTTCAACCGCCGTCGCTTCCGAGCGCCCGATGAACTCGTGGAACACACGCTCCGCCCGCGCCACGTCCCCCTGTTCCGAACAGTAGTCAATCAACTGGGCCGCGAGACTCCCGGCATGGGGGGCCTGTTGTCTCGCAAGATCCAGATTCTGAATCGCTCTCTCTTTCTCACCGACCGCCCACAGCGCGCCCGCTTCACGCAAACCGTGCAATACGATGTACTCGGGATGCGCGGGTAAAATCACACGAAAATAGGTCCGCTGTTCGTCGAACACGAATTGCGGCTCGGGCGAGCCGTTTTCTCTCATGCGCCGTCGGATTGTCGGAATGCCCGTGCCGCGCATCTCGGCCAGTCGCAACTCCTTAAGAAAGTCCCCAATCCGACGATTTCGCATGGGAACCGGATTCGGGCGCGCACCCGGCAAGAGATCCTGAAGAGTCAAACCAGGCACAGGGCCGGGATAGCTCGTGATTTCCATCCGATCCGGGTAGAGGTAGACCTTGATGGGCTCGGGGGGGCCTTCGTAACTGCGATGCAACAGCGCGTTCGCCAAGGACTCCTCGAGTGCCTCGTACGGAAACGCGACCAGACGAATCGCCTCGGCACGGCCTGGCACTTTCCGAGTCAGGTTCGCCGACAGGCTGTCGAGATATTCCAAAACCCTCCGAAGCTGGCGATCGAGTGGTCCCCGAAAATCCTTCTCTTCAATGAGGTCGCCCCCCGCACCGTCGCCAAATTGGGCCACTTCGATTCTGGCTCCAGGAAAATACGAATCGGGATCCTCGGTAAAAAACAGGAGGGCGACATTCTTTGGATACTCATCCCCGTTCGACCGCGCGGTCAAACGCAGCGCCCGCAGCAGATCACGCGTCTCGTCCCACGCGCCACTCGAGCCCAAGTCACTCTGCACGTCCGTGAGAAATCGTCGGACCAATTCGCCCGAAATCGCCGAAATAGGAACATCCATTCTTCGACGGTCGTCAAACGGAATTCGAGCGGTCTGCCCGAAGAGTTGGTTTCGGAGATCCCCCTGGGCGTCAACCGTACTGCTACCGATTCGAACAAAATACTTCCGATCCTTGGGAGCCCGTTTCGCGGGTGCCTGGTAGGGCCGAGCATCGCCCGGCGGTGCCCAGATCACGAGAATCTGTCGATCCTGAAATATCACCGGTTCGAGTACCGGTTGGTACTCAGGGTCGATCTTTTTGCATTCTCCGCGAATCTGCTTTTGAATCTCGTCCAGATTCTGTTCATCGAGTCCAACAGGCGGGAGAACGGGCCGCCCCGCACTCTCTGTCGACTCTTCAATGCCCAGAACAACATATCCCCCGTTGAGATTCTGAAAATCGTTCGCAAAGGCGCAAATCGTTTCGAGAACCGCGAGCCGGGTGAATTCGTCCCACGTCTTCTTGAACTCCAGCCGTGTCGATTCAATCGAGCGGGCGTGGATCAGGTCGTCCAGTGAAATCGGAAGCATTGCCAATTCTCGCCCGACAGCAGGCTAACGTCCAGTCGCACCAACCACCGGCAGTTCGACGAGACTCACCACCTTGACGTTGCCAGGCAATTCCCCGACACCCCGGAACGTGAGTTGACTCTGCGCGGGTAACACGCAGCCCGGTTCGACGACCAGTGTCGCCACAGTCAGCGACTGACCGGCGGGAATCTCCACCGGAGTCATCCGGACCCCTTCGATCGCACTCACAAGTTCCACCGTCATCGGGCCGGTGAAATTGGTGGTGCGGTCGAGCTGCAATGTGACCGTTGCAGACTCCCCCGGCCGAATCGACAGCGACTTCTCCCGGCTTCGCAACCGCGCGACGGTGGGCAACGGTCGAATCATGCACCGCATTTCCGACACCTGCACCATGGACTGCCGTTGTCCCCACTTGTCGTTGAAGACGACGTACCCTTGCGAGTAAATGTTCGAGTGTGGCTGAATGTTGATGTGCATCGACTCGGGCATGTAGAGGGGCAACATGATCTGCGAGGTTCCGGCCGGGAAGACCGCATCGACCACCTGCGCCCCGTCGTGATCCATAATCTGCCGATCCCCCATCTGAATCGAGATCGCACCCTCGAAGCCGTTCATCCGCTCGACTTCCATCAGATAGGGATAGATCGTTCCGCGATGGGCGTATTGATACGCCTCGCTGCAAAACAGGCGAAACACCTGTTTGTGCCGAAGGGTGAGCTGGAGATGGTCGGTCGTCGGCGACCCGACCGAAACCCCTTCAAGATCATGCCCCAAATGCGTGGCGGTCGCGGATCGCGTGATGGTCTCTTCCCCATGCTTCGCCATCCCGGTGATATTGAGTACCGAATCGCCCGGTCGCGTGTCGTCGATGGCGATGACCGCCAGTTTGAAACTGTCGACATTCGCCGGTATTTGCGCCGGCTCACAACGCACCCCTTCGGGCAGTCCATCGATTTTCAAATCGATCGGGCCGGTCAGCCCTCCCTGGCGGTCGATCTTCAGGTCAATTTCACCCCGGTTTCCCTGGACGACATTGACGATGTCGGTGGCCGCCGTCAGTGAAAATTCGGGCTGCGTTGGACGCAACGTCAGGCGATAGACCGACTCACTGGCACCGCGCCCCACATCCCGTACCTGAATGAACCAGGTTCCGTCGGCAGGTGCCCGCCATTCCACGCGGCACGGACGGGGAAACAGTTCAATCGCGTTCGCCTTCGCCAGCGGGTTGCCGCTGGCGTCGCACACCGTGACCAACGGCAGCGACCCCGCTCCCTGGGGGATCCCTTGGCATTCCAGGGTCAACGCTTGCCCTGCGGTCGCTTTGAAGGAATACCAGTCGGTGTCAGTCGGCGAACTGAATCGGCCAAAGGCGATGGTGTCGACCAGGACCGCGGTCGCGGTCTCGACTGAGTCGTTCGGTTCCCGTTCGACCGGGGTCGGGACGGCAGTCGACTCCAAAAGAAATCGATTCGCGGTGGGAATGGTCCCCGGAAACAGAAAATCGCGTCGCGCGTCGGCGGGAAATGGGATGGAAACCGTCCGTGCCACCAGTCGGGTCGAATCGGTCAGCGACAGCAATTCGATGTCGGCGGTACTACCCGCCAGTCCGCCAGCGGGAAACGGCGCGACAATGTACGGATCGGTCGACAGCGTCACGCGGTAAACGTATTGCGGCCCACCACGGAAGTTGAGGTTGGAAATTAGCAGTCGGTATTCTCCACGGACGGGGGCGCGGAACGCCAGGACCGGATCACTCCCCCGGCGGAGTTCGACAACCGACACACGACGTCCGTCGGGATCGGTCAGCTCGACCACCGGATCGAGCGGGGAGCCCAGCCGGCCGGCGGCGACGTCGACGGAAACGACGCTGCCAGCCTCCACGACGAAGCGGTAGTAATCGTGATCGCGTTCGCCGGCGATCTGGCCGTTGACTGTGACTGGCAGAGTGATCAGTTCGGCTTTGTCGGGCGTCGAATTCGATTCCGACTCGATGAATTCGGGCAGGTCTCCCACCAGAAACGGGCGTCCCCCCGATCCGCCGCGCGCCGAGGCGACCCGCCACAGTGTTTGTCCCAACGGGGCGTCCGCCGCGATCGTGATTTCTGAACTCCACTCCCGCGGATAATTGATGGGTGTCCCCCCCGGTTTGCGCCGGGGAGAGGATTCGAAATGTGCGACCGCCGACTCCGTCAGTTCGGGGGGGGCGGCGACACCCTCACCGACCAGACGAAAGCGGGTGAACGGCGGGAGAAACTCACCTCCAACGCGAACGGGAACCGAAGTGCCGCGCCGGCCCCCCGCGGGAAAGATGTGGGTGCTGGCCGGTTCGGTTGGGACTTGTTGGGCGTGAACGATGGGGCCAATGCCGCACGAGAGAACAAGTGCGTAGAGGAGAGACTCGAGAGATCGACGGGGGGGACGGCAGGGGGCTGATGCCCCCCGCTCGCCAGGGGGAGTGCGGCGCATCGCGAGGTCTCTAGAGCAATTCGTTGACGGGGTGGCCGCCGTTGGCGAGCTGGACCGGTCGCCCGACCGGAGTATGAACGACGATGTCCGGATCGACCCCCAGCAGTTTGAGAACCGTCGCCGCCATGTCGGGTGGGGTGACCGGTCGGTCGGTCACATAGGCCGCCTGCGCGTCGGTCGCGCCGATCACCCGGCCCCCTTGAATGCCGGCTCCCGCCATCACAATCGAAAACGCCTGGGGCCAGTGGTCACGCCCCGCCATCGGATTGATGCGGGGGGTTCTGCCAAACTCCGTTGTCACCACCACCAGCGTCGAGTCCAGCATCCCCCGCTGTTTCAAATCCGTGAGCAATGCCGCCACCCCCTGATCGAGCGCGGGAACCAGCAGATCCCGCAGGCTCATGGTGTTCTTGCGATGGGTGTCCCAATGTCCGTTTTCAATCGACACAAATCGGCAACCCGCCTCGACCAGCCGGCGTCCCAACAGACAGCACTGACCCAGACTGGTCATGCCGTAACTCGACCGCGTCTCCTCTTTTTCCCGCGTGATGTCGAACGCCTCTTTGGCCTTCTGAGACGTCATCAGGTTGTATGCCTTCTCCTGGAAGATGTCGACCGCCTGAACAGTCTTATTCGCCCGCTCGGCTTCCCGCTCAAAACGGTTCACTTCCCGCAGCGCCGTCTGCCGGCGCACGCTGCGGTCACTGGCCACCCCTTCGGGCAAGACAATGTCTCGGACGGAAAACTCGGGGGAGGCGGGGTCCGATTCAATCACGAACGGCGCGTAGCTCGCCCCCAGAAACGCCGGTCCGCCACTGTTGAGGAAATTGGGGACCGAGATATACGGCGGCAGCGAGCCGTTCCCTCCTCCGACTTTGGCCACCATCGAACCGAGCGACGGGTGAACGTTGTTGTCCTGCTTGTTGCGGTTGAAGTTTCCCCCCGTGCCGGGATGCGCGCCGGTCATCATCACGTGATAGCCGGCGGTGTGGTCGGGATCGGTGTGCGTCAATCCTCGCAGGATCGCGAGCTGGTCGGTCACCTGGGCGGTATGCGGCAGAATGTTTGACACGAACATCCCCGGGACGGCGGTGCGGATGGGAGCGAAGTCCCCCCGAATCTCCGCCGGCGCGTCGGGCTTGGGATCCCACAGATCCTGATGCGCCATTCCGCCGATGATGAAGATAAAGATGCAGTTGATGTCCTTGCGCGGCGTGGCCCCGGGCTGGGCCGCGTACAGCGACTGCATCCGCAGCGCCTCCGCCAGGCTCAGACCGCCGAGCGAACCGACCTTCAAAAAACCCCGGCGGTCGATTCCGTCACAGAAAGATGGCAGCATCGGGTGACTCTCTACTTGACCAGCAGGAAATCGTACGAGTTGAGCAGTGTCCACAGAAAATCTTCGGCCGCTTCCCGGGGTGGGGAAGAGGCAAACAGCTTGCGCCCCACTCCTTTGAGCCTCTCGTCCGGAAATCGACCCAGGGCGGCCAGTGTCAGTTCCTCCACCAGGCGCTCCTCAGTCGCGCCGTCGGCGATCAACCGGGCGATCCGCCCTTCGGGGTGGGTGATCTTCGACTCCACCTCGGGAGCGTTCATCAAGTGCAGCGCCTGCGCCATGGTCGGGTCGCTCGACCGACCGCACTCGCAGGGGGTCGTTCGTTCCGGGCGACCGAAGATCTCCAGAAAGTACGACGGCAGCCGATTGTCCCAGAGCGCGATCGCCCGTGTTCCCAGCGGCCTTCCGGGAAACGACTCGGGAACTCCCGTCACCGCGCTGATCCCGTCGAGCAGCGTCTCGGCGGGAAGACGCTTCACCATGTAGTACGAAAAATTTTGCTCGTCTCCCGCGTTGTTGGCGTTCGATTCGCTCGCAAGCTGATAGACGCGACTGTTCATGATCAATCGCATGGTCGCCTTGAGATCGAATCTTGACTCCACAAGTCTTTGGGCGAGAAAGTCGAGCAGGGGGGCGTTCGTGGGGGGATTTGTCGACCGCAAGTCGTCTTCCGCTTCGACCAATCCGCGACCGAGGTAGTGCTTCCACAAGCGATTGACCGCGAGTTTCGCGAACCACGGATTGTCGGCCGCGGTCAACCAGTCGGCCAGAACGATGCGCGGATCCCCCGTCTTCAGTCGGGGAGAGACCGGCGCGTCGAACACTTTGGCGACGACAGTCTGAGTCGTTTGCGGAATCACGAGATCGCGATACCCCGCGTGGAACACCAGTACCCGGTCTTTCGAACGGGTGGTGATGACACTGGGCACATTCGACCCGAATCCCCAGAAACGCCTGACTGAGCGTTCGGGCGAGGGCGTCGGGAGTGTCGCATGAGCGATAGAAGTTCACCGGACCAGACTTCGCCGAGTCGCCGGACGCGGTCAGCAGTTCATGCACCCATTGATCGTACGGTCGGTTCTTCGCGAACTGCTCGCGCAACCAGCGGTGCAGTTCGTACGCGCCGCGGTCCCCCAATTTTTCGCGATCGACCAACAGAATGTCGGCCCATTTCAAGGACCAAAAGTCGGCGAATTCCTCGCGGTCGAGCAACTGGTCAATCCAGCGCGAGCGTTTGTCTGATCCATGGTCGGCGAGAAACTCGCGGACCTCTTCGGACGTGGGGAGCGTTCCGAGGCAGTCGAGCGTCGACCGCCTGAGGAATGTCGCGTCGTCACACAGTTCCGACGGGAGCAATCCCATCTTCTGGAGTTTTGCCCAGACGAAACGATCGACTTCATTCTGGATCGGCAATTCGGGATACGGGACCGGGCCATTGGCACGGGGGGACTGCACCTGGACGGCGGCGACCTGTCCCATGTAGTTGACGGTGATCGACGCTTCGCCCGGGTTTTGCCCGCAGCGAATCAGGCCGCGTGCGTCGACTTCCGCGACATGCGGGGCATTCCCCGAATAGAACGCGGCCGACGAGACGTCGCGTGTGCTGCCATCGGAATAGAGCGCCGTCGCCAGAATCTGTTGCTCGCCACCGGCTCGAAGCACACGTTCCGTGGGAGAAACACGCAGTCCGACAAGCCGGGGAGCGTTGGCATCACCGACCGGCAATCCCTGATCGACCCACTGAGACAACACCTGATAATCGAGCGAGCCTTTTTTCAGCCGGATTCCGCCGCCATGGGGAACGCCTCCCGACGGCTTGGTCAGAATGAGGCTCTCCTGAGGGTTCGACGCGAAGACGCGCCGGCCCCGCGCCTGGTGGACGATCGCCTCATAATCGGAGGGGGCGTCGAACCCGAAGACCGAGAGCTTGAAACCGTTCTGCCCGCTCGCCCGACCATGACAGCCACCACTGTTGCAGCCGAGCTTGGAGAGGATCGGAACCACATCCAGCGCGAAGTGAACCGGTGGAAACGCTTCGACCCCCGCCACCCGCAACGGCTTGCGGAGCGACAGATCGCCCAGGGAAAACAGAATCTCGGAAACGCCGTCGTGGACACCAACCAGCGTGGTCCCCTCCATCCGGGCGATTCCGTCGGATTGGCCCGGGCGTGGCGTGATCTCGATTCGCACCTCGCGGGTGACGTCGACCACGGTCCCGTCCGACTTTCGTCCGGTGATCAGCAACTGTTGCTGACGACTGGCGGCGG
>JAPLOC010000559.1:7570-10723 GCA_026692825.1 Planctomycetota bacterium
ATCAGTTCCACAAAGCGGTCGGAGGGATCGACTGCGGGCCGGGCTTCTTGACCCACCTTGCGAGTTGGTGAGGTTTCGTCGGCACCACAGACGCCTGCCGGTTGGTCGCAAACCAGCGCGAACACGACCGCCAAAATCGCGATCCCACACTGCCAGAATTTGCGCACCCCCGACCGCTCCCGGAAACCGGGGGGAATCCGCGACAGGCGGCTGGAAGGGCAAATTCGAATCACGCGTATGTCCCGAGGCAGATAAGGAAGGAACTCGCCAAGTCGTCACCAACCCAGCCATAGGAGTATATCCATGGATGAAGCCGGGTACCAATGGAATGTGAAACTCTCGCGAAGCGCGTGGGGGGTGCGGTTGTCCCCTGTGGAACCGTCCGTTAGAATCCCTTCTTACTGTACGAGAGGATTGTGCCGGGACTCTTGAGGAGTCGCGTGAGCACCATCTCGGCGACAGCAGTCGTTCGGTCTTGGCGTGAAGAGATGCTTCCCTTCTTGATACGCAGGAACTAGTGACACGATGTCGGCGGCCCGGCCCAGTGCGGCGATGCAGTCCAGTGTTTTGGTGTTGAATCGACTGTATGTGGCCATTCAGGTCATGTCAGTCCGGCGGGCGTTTTGTCTGCTGTGTAAGGGGCTGGCTGAGGTGGTGTCGGTCGAGAATGGGGGGTATGTCTCGTACAACTTCGAAAGTTGGCGGGAAGTGAGCGAGTGGAAGGCGCAGATTGAGGGGAAGAAGGAACACGAAGACTGGATCCAGTCGGTGAACTTCGAAGTTCAGTTGAGCTACGACCTGTTCCCGCGGAACGTGGTGAAGTTCAACCGCAGGAACATTTTTCTGCGCGATGAAAACCGCTGTCAGTACTGCGGCCACAAGTTTTCGACACAGCACCTCAGTCTCGACCATGTCGTTCCCAGGAGCCAGGGGGGGCAGACGAACTGGGAGAACATCGTCTGTGCCTGCCTGAAGTGCAACGTCCGCAAAGGGGGACGGACGCCGTATCAGGCGGGCATGCGGCTGTTCAAGAAGCCGGTGAAACCCAAACGGAGTCCCATGTTATCCCACCAGTTGACAATTGTCAAGTACGAGTCCTGGAAACAGTTTCTGGATGACGCGTATTGGAACGTCGAACTGCAGAACTGAGATGCTGGTACAGGTTCGACAGTAACTCCCCAGTGGGTTGCGAACACCACCGCCGGGCTTGCCCTCTTCGCCGCTTTATTCCGAGCGCGGCACCAATCACATTAGCCACCGATCTCCTTCACCTGCAGTGCGAGCCGGGAAGGGGGCGCTCAAAGAATGTCTAGTTTTCTCTCGCTCGCGGTCTATGCGGTCGCATTTGCGGGAGACCGCTCGAACGTGGCCATTTGCGTGGGGGCACCCAGGGATTCGTGTTCCGGGCCGACCGGCGCGAACCGCACTGTGTATTGGTGCTGAGTGGCCACGCGGTTTCCCCACGCTTCGAATTCCGCGCGTGACCATTCGAACCGATGGTCCGAATGTCGGAACGCGCCTGCGGGAAGTGTTTCCCACAGGGAGTTGTATTCCTGGTTGGGAGTGGTGAGAACGACAGTTTGCGGTCGGGCGAATTCGAACACCACCCGTTCAAAGGCCGCCAGTCGCGGTGGATCGAGGTGTTCAATCACTTCCACAACCGCCGCCGCGTCGAAGCCTGCGAACCTTTCGTCGCGATACATCAGCGAACCGTGCAGCAGCTTCAGACGATCAACCTGTGATTCGGGCAGCCGTTCGAGCTTCAGTCGCTGTTGGGCTTTTTCCAGCGAGCGGATCGAAACGTCGACGCCGACGATCCGCTCGAAGCGGCGGTCGGCGAGCAATTCCCGCAACAGTTTTCCCTCACCGCAACCCAGATCGAGAACACTTTTCGCGCCGCTGGCGCGCAGCGCCGCCAGTACGGTGCCATGCCGCCGCTGATTGAGACTGATTGTCGTTTCCAGCGTTTCTTCCACAGCGACCGCGACGTCGGTGTCATCCAGGGAATCGTCACCGTCTTCGTCGACGAGCCTCGATAGCGCCTGGCGAAACAAACTGGTGCGATGTCCCAGATATCGACGCGTGATAAAGTCTTTCTCCGGATGGGCGGCGAGCCAGCCGGCCCCTTTGGAAAGCAGTTTTTCGATTTCGTCCTGCCCGATGAAATAGTGCTTCTGATTGTCGAAGACGGGAATCAGCACGTAGAGCTGGGTTAGCAGCTCCGAGAGTGTCTTGGTTCCACGAATGGTTAGAGAGTGGTACGGGCTTTCGCCCCAGTCGGCGAACTGTTCGTCCAGCGGGTGCCGAACCGTTTCGACGGTGTACCCCAAAGGCTCGAACACCCGTTGTGCGAAGCCCTCGACCGCCCGCACCGGCAGCACGTCGATTCGGGCGGAAAGGGGAATCGGTGTGTCGACCAATTCGGGCCGGTCTTTGCAGCGTCCCGCCATCGCGGAACTGAACACCTCGGCGATTGCCACGCTCAGAAACGACGAGGCGACATACGGCCGGTCGTTGACATACTGCGCCAGCGCAAACCCCTGATCACGATTTTTCCCTCGAACCATCGCCACGGGATCGACATCCAGCAACAGCGCTGCGGTCGCGCGGTCGGCGGAGACCTCGGGGTAGAAGACATGCGCCTGGCCAAACGTCAGCGCGAAACTCTGACAACGGTCGGGGTGCTTGTGCAGCAGGTATCCCAGGTCGGTCGCCGGCTGATGGGTGGTGGAAATGGTGAGCAGCATGAGACGTCGATCGGAATTCCATGAGGGAGGCTGGAAAGACAGACCCCCCGGGGCCGCGATGAGGTTCGCGGATTGTACAATGGAATGGGGGATTCTTAGAACGTGTCCAGCCAGGTCTTCAAGGAATGGCCAATGCGTTCCATGAGTTCAGGGCCGTCCTGCACACGTCAAGGGAGGATGAAGGAACAGCCGGAACAAGCTCCCGCACCCCAAACTCACCCGCTTGCGATCACGGAATTCCCCGAATTGTTGCGGCCGACGCGGCAGCGTCCCGCAGCGAATCGATGCAGCAGCATGGTGAGCCTTACAACGCACGTTCGAATTCCTCGAATTCCACCACAGGAATTGGCACCGAACCGGTCATCCGTTCGACCGAGGGAGCGTCCTTAAACCCCGAACCGGTGAT
>JAPLOC010000560.1:0-2679 GCA_026692825.1 Planctomycetota bacterium
GGGGGGGGGTTCCTGGAATGCCTGCGGGAGGCATGCCGGGAATTCCAGGGAATGGTGTTCCGGGTATGCCAACCGGTGGAATGCCTGGGATGCCCGGTATTCCGGCGGGCGGAATTCCGGGGATGCCAGCGGGAGGATCCCCAGGCATGCCTGTGGGTGGAGTTCCCGGAATGCCGGGTGGGGGGATGCCCGGAATGCCAGGTGGGGGAATGGGTAGCATTCCCGGTGCTCCCCCAGGATCGACAATGCCCGGCATGCCCTCATTCCCCATGCCCGGTATGCCTGGCATGCCAATCGGAGGAGGGGGAACCGGAACGGGCGGCGGAATCATCATCCGACCCCCGACTCCCCCGATTGGTGGTGGCGGTGGTGGCGTGCCCGGCGGTGGTGGCGTGCCCGGCGGCGGAGGTTCGGGCGGTGGTGCGCCGGGGGGGACCTTCCCCACGCCGATTCCCGGTGGCCCCACAGGCGGTGCCCCCGCTGGCTCCACACCTCCTGTGGGAACCAACTGACTCTCGCGGCCTAAGTTCTCTTGGTGGTTCAGGCCAAAATTCCTGGCCACACCCGGTTCGACTGACGCCGTTCACGATCCCCGGAGGTTCGTGAACGGCGTCGCTTTTTTCCAACAGCCCGCTTTCGGAGCCAGGATTGCTCCGACTCCAACCAACACGCCCGTAGACGCCCGCACGGCCGACCCGCGGCGATCATTGGCCATCGGTATCTTCGGTACCAGGCAATACGGGCCATGCGCCACCAGGGGCGAATCACCAACTGGAAGGACGACAAAGGCTTCGGCTTTATCACCCCCGATGCGGGTGGGCGCGCAGTGTTTGTCCATATCAGCGCGTTCTCCAACCGGAATCGCCGTCCCACGGAAAACGACACCGTCACCTTTCGGCCCGACACCGACCCTCAAGGACGTCCCCGGGCCGCTGAGGTGGAATTCGTGGGAGAGACCCCTCAATTCACGCCGGAGCAAAAGTCACTTCGCGGTGCGATTGCCGTCGCGACGGTCTTTCTCGCCATTGTCGCGGTGCTGGTCGTCTTGAAAAAGATCCACGCCCTGGTACTGGGACTCTACGGCGTCGCGAGCATTGTCACGTTTTGCGCCTATGGATTCGACAAATCCGCCGCGAGAAAAGGGAACTGGCGGACCGCGGAAACAACGCTGCACCTGTTCGGCCTGGTGGGTGGATGGCCGGGGGCGCTGGTCGCGCAGAAACTGTTTCGCCACAAGACCTCCAAACACTCGTTTCAGATCACCTATTGGATCACGGTGATCATCAACTGCGGGGTCTTCGCCTGGCTGGTTTCATCGGAATCTTCGCGATAGGACTCAGGGAACAAGACGTGCAAATCCGGCGGCACAGTCATCGCTTGATTGCCGAATAAGGAAGCAACGCCCATTCGAAGCGCTAATCATGGAGTCGCTTGCGCCACTTGACAATCGAGCGAGCCGTGTGAAGGACGCCAAGGAGTCGTAGATCAAGGTCCGTTACATCGAACAGGACCACGTACGGAAACCGCTTCAGGCGAACGTATCGACAACCCGAGTCAGTCGTGGCAAATCGAGCGGGATCGTCCATGACTGATTGGACCCTTTGGCGAACCTCGTCAACGAAAGCGTCACCCAGTCCCATGGAATGCTGGTCATACCAGATCGCCGCTTCGCGGACGTCACAATCGAAGCTGGGGTGATACAGAACCCGCCTACCCATTGCGACGCTCGATCCGTCGCCAGACTTCGTCATGCGACAAACCCAGAGTCGCGTCACTCCTCATTTCGTCCCGACGCCTGTCCGCTTCAACTGCCACCTAGTCGGGAAGTGGAATCGAGGCGTCGCGTTCGCCGAGATCGTCCCAAAGCATCTCGACGAGTTCGAGCTTCTGGGCTGGTGTCAAGGCACGCAATTCCGCAGTGTAGATTGGCATCGCCATGCTCCAAGATGTCGAGTCAGTTGAATTCCAACGAACTCAATTATCGGTGAGACCGGATCTACGAGTCAACATCGCTCGCCTGATTTGGTAGCGATTCCGTTTAGCACGACACGCGAGCCGCGCCCGTCCGGAAGCTGTCGATAGCGTTCGCTTCCTGACGGGCACGGCTCTGCGTAAATACCCTGCTTTTCGCGGTGCGCGGTATCTCGAGTCTTACCGCCGGGTGGTCTCGCCACTTGCGATCGAAGGTTTCACTTCCAGACTGCCAAACACCTCCTCGCGGCCGCGGATCACGCGGAATCGCATCGCTTTGGCGTCCGTGGAACCTTTGTTGATGATGTAGTCGATGTCGCGCAACGATTTCGTTTCAAACTCATGCAGACCCACCAGAATGTCCCCCTTGCGAATCCCGTTCTGGTGCGCGGTGCTGCTGCCGCGAACGTCGACAACCTTCATTCCGCCGTTGTACTTGTCGCGGACCTGCCGCAATTCGACGTCGGAAACCGGTGACAGTTTCAGCCCCAGCAATTTCCAACTGCGGGCCGCGACCGGATCCTCAATCGTAATCGGCCGGTTCTTGGCGGGGCCGGTCGGACGGCGGGTGATCGCCGCTGTTTTGCCCTCGAACGCTGCCAGCGCCAGTGTCAACGACAGCGGTGCCCCTTCGCGATTCACGGTCACCGTGATCGGTTCGCCGGGCGCGATCCCCAGCAGCGCACGTTCCAGATCGACACCATCTTC
>JAPLOC010000560.1:2693-3222 GCA_026692825.1 Planctomycetota bacterium
CACCATCTTCGATTGGCGTCGCGCCAATTTGCGTGATCATGTCGTCGGCGGCGAACCCCGCTTGGGCTGCCTGGCTGCCTTACTCGAACCCGACGACAACCAAGTGTCGCTGCTTGTGATTTTTGACGTCACGAGTGAACAGTCCATGCCACGTCCGACTGCGGCGACGGATGTCGAGCAACTGAGCCGTGTACTGGCGTGCGTCGTCGATCTTGATCGCAAACCCGATTTTCTGGGCATTCGCCCGAATCGCCACGTTGATCGCAATCACCTCGCCATCGAGATTAATCAACGGCCCGCCGCTGTTCCCCGGATTGATCGCCGCGTCTGTCTGGAGGAGGTTGCGGTACGACTGATTCTCGGCTTCGACATCGCGAACCAGCGAACTGATGATTCCCACGGTGACGGTGTGTTCGTACCCCAGCGCGTTGCCAATCGCGATCACGGTTTCCCCCAACTTAAGATCCGATGAGGTTCCCAGGGGTGCGACTGCGAGTGGCCGCGGGGATTCGATTTTCACAATCGCCAG
>JAPLOC010000560.1:3295-7174 GCA_026692825.1 Planctomycetota bacterium
CGGGTCGACGTCGACGATTGTCGCGTCGTAGCTCGCTCCGTCGTGGAGCGTGGCGCGCAATGTCTCGACCTTCGCGACCACATGATGGTTGGTGAGGATGTAGCCCCGTTCGTCAATGATGACGCCGGTCCCCATGCCGTTGAGCTTCTTCTCTGACCCTGACTCGAACTGCGTCTCACGGACGTGCTGCGTCCGTTCGCTGTGGATGTTGACAACGGCATTCTGTGCCCGGTCGACCGCCCGCACGATGGGTGTCAAGCGGAGTTCCGAAGCGACAGACATCCCTCCCGCCAGCGTCAATGCCAGCGCGAGACAGAGCGACCAGGTGTTCCGAACGGTGATCGACATACCGGGATCTTTCAGTGACAGGTCGTCCGGCCGAGGCAAAGCCGCCACGGTCCCGTCGCTTGTGTGAATCGGTTCCTCATCGGCAACCGGATCGCGGCCCGAGTGCCACGATCCGAATGAGCAAATCGTCTGACCCGCCGAAAGCGCTTGAAACCCCCACCGCACTCGCGCACAGCTTGCCTAGAGCGAACTCGGGTCGGGATGTGCGGATTGTGCCGCAAATCGTGGTATTTTCCGGTGTTTCGACAACGCGAATTCCACGAATTCGATCAAGCGGAACCCGCCCGCGGCGCGGCAATTGGCCGACGCGGCGTTTCCGACCGCAGGGAAACCGGCACAGGCGTTACAGATTACCCGGCTTGCCCGGCTGCAAAGTCGTTGTGCGTGCCACACCCCGTACGGCCCGCAGACCTTGCCATCTGGAGATTTCGCGGTAAAACTGACCGGCATGACACGCCGAGCCAAGATTGAAGCCCAACTGGTGGATTCACCAGACGACACTTTTCTCAACTACGCCTGGGCGCTCCTGGTGGCGGGCCAAGGCGAGACCGAAGCGGCCATCCAACGACTGGAATGGTTACTGACGAAGGATGAGTCGTACGTGGCCGCCTGGTTTCAGTTGGGACAGCTCCTGGCGAAATCCGATGCGACCGCCCGGGCGAAAGAGGTACTCACTCAGGGAATCGCCGCGGCACGACGGGCGGGTGATTCCCACGCCGAAGGGGAAATGCGCGGGTTCCTGGAAAGTCTGGGGTAGTCTTGGAGTGCGGGGCCTTGTCCCCGCCATTCCTTCATCCTCCCTCGACAATCAGCAGGCACACCCACCTATCGACCTGCCGCTCCCGCCTGCTCCGGCGAGCCCAGGCGCGGTTCCAACTCCCGGTTGGCCGTCGTGATCGCAATGTCGACCACCAATCGACGAATGCGGTACCCGTTCGCCGCGAAAGCAGTGGTCAGGTTCGTTTGCGTTTGGGGGCCGTAGGCGGACGGGGATTGTTGAACCAGGTGGTGAAACAACTGCGTCGTGAAAGCAGCGCTCGGCTCGTCACTTCCAGCCAGAAACTTCGCCAGTTCCTGACTTCCGACAATTCCAACCACCTCGCCGGAGCGTGTTTGATACTCCCCCGCGGCGTTAATGGGTTTGCCACGATCAAGATCTCGAAACCGGCCGACAGCGTCAAAATTCTCAAGGGTGAATCCCAGCGGATTGATAATCGCATGGCACGTCGCGCAGGCCTGCGCTTCGGTCTGCAATGTGACCCGTTCCCGGGTCGACAGTTCCGGATGGACATCGACCGGAAGCGGAGTGACCGCTTCCGGCGGCGGTTTCAGCATTCGTCCCAGAATTCCACGCACCAGAAAGACCCCGCGATGAATGGGGGAACTTTCGTTGGTCCGGGCCAGTCGCGACATCAGGTAGGGGTGGGTCAACACTCCCGCGCGGCGATCCGCGTCGCGATGGACTGACTGAAAGTCGCCGCCGGGGGGAATCTCGACTCCGTAGAATTTACCGAGCCGGTCGTTCAGATAGAGTTCGTCCGCCGTCAACAGTCGACGGTAATCGGAGTTCGCCGACCAGACCACGTCATCCAGAAACAACTCCAGCGAAGTGCGAAGGTCGGCCACCACAGACTCGTCGAAGTCGGGATAGAGTTGCTTGTCCTTGATCAACTCCGCCGGCTGGTCCGCCTTCACCCAGACCAATAGAAATTCCCGCAATTTTTGTCGGGCGCGGGGATCGGCGAGCATCCGGTCGGCCTGTTGGGCGAGCTGCTCGCGGGTCGCGAGTTGTCCTGTGGCCGCCGCCTCCCGCAATGGAGCGTCGGGGAGGGCATCCCACAACGCGAACGCCAGCCGCGCGGCGACATCGTGAGGCTCGTTTCTGGCTCCGAATTCCCGATACAGAAACTGGGGGAACTTGAGAACGCGGACCACGACCCGCCGGACCGTCGCCGGCAGGTCATCCCCCCGCTCAAACTGTTTAGCCACCAGTTGCTGAAACTGTTCATCGGTCAACGGCCGTCGAAACGCCCGATCGGCGAAATTACGACAAAACTGTTTCACCTTGTCTCCCCGATCGGGGGCATCCTCTTTTGTTCCCGCGAGTTCATCTATCCGCGCCGCGACATAGTCGGCGGTCTCGATCGCGGCGTTCGTCGTCGCCTGATCCCAGCTCTTGGAAACGGCGTTCCCGCGTTCCCAGCCATAGCTGCGGTCGTCGGGTGGGAACGGAGTCGCACATAAATAGGACTCGGGGGCGTCGGCGGTCGAAAGGTAGCGTGCCGCGATTGGTTCGACCGCACCGCTGGTGGGACGCTTCCACGCCAGCGTGATGGACGACGGCTTCGACGCGGGCTTTTCCTTTTGATTCTTCGAATCGTCGACCCCCTGTTTCGCCTTGGTGTATTCGAGCTTGATCGGGTAGATTCGGCCAGCGATCAGAAACAGGGGCGCGCGATATTCGGTGTCGGACCCGGACTTCACCCAGGCGTCAATCAAGGGACGCTGCTTGTCATTCAACCACAGCTTGGCCGAGTGTTCCGTCCGCACGACCAGTTCGTATTCCCCGGTTTCCGGTGCCAGACACGATCCTTCCCACCGAATCGAAAACTCGTGCGGTTCGGTAATCTCCGGGACGGGGGCGTCGGTGCCGAAGTTGAACTGGATGCTCGCGTCGACACGCTCCGCCGCGCGGTTCTTGCGACCACCCAACCGGCGTCCGCTGAAGTAGTCGCCATGCAGGCCCCGCTGTTCACCCCACGTCGGTTGCCAGCGGAAGCCCCCCACCAGGTCGGCGACACTTTGTCGGTATTGGCGGGCGGTGAGTCGCGACAGCTCGATGCGAGCGGGCCGATTGCGCTCGCGGGCGATTGGCGAATAGAACGCCTCGTGAATGTAACTGGCAACCGCCTTCGATTCCTCCGGCGACAGGGTTCCGGGCGCATCTTCGGGCATCGTCTTACCAATGACGTCGGCCAGTTGCGCCACCGAACGATCCCCCTCGAGACGGCGTTTGTTGTCTGCCGAGCCTTCGCCCATGGGTCCATGACAATTTGCACACCGGGTCGCAAAGAGTTTCTCACCCGAGATCGGTTCGTCGGCGAATGACCGCGAGGACGTGAATACACCCAGTGCCAGCAGGGCGAACGCCACCGCGAACAATGGATTCTTCATCCGAATGCGCCGGGATGACTCGTGGATATTTTTGGAAGGCATGATGCGAACCGGAGGTTCGAATGGGGATGGCGGAGGCCGTCGCCGGCACACTTGCGATGTACGCAATGGAACCTTCGACGCGGTGAATTCGGGGGAAAGCCTCTCCTGCGATCGATTCTCCCCTGCCCCACGACGATTTCCAAGTCTGTCGCAATGAATTGTTGCCCCGCCGAGATCAGCGAGATCGACATCCCGCAAAGTACGGCTCTACATCCCGTGCGGCTTTGAACCCGATGGTTCCGCAGCGAGAGGGCCATGAAGCCGAAATGCGGAATGTGGTTGTGCCGCGATGGGGGTGCGTACGACCGACGGAAA
>JAPLOC010000561.1:0-9909 GCA_026692825.1 Planctomycetota bacterium
TGCGGGGCCTTGTCCCCGCCTTTCCTTCATCCGACATCGACACCCGGCAGGCACTCCAAACTGCCGTCGTTTGCCGGCTGATGGCCTATCCCATCTTCGGTGGAACTCCCAGCGATTTCCCTCCGTCGATCGCGATGGAGGTTCCGGTGACAAAGAGTGCCGCGTCGCTGACGAGATACAACACCGCCTGCGCGACTTCTGCGGGTGTGATCATTCGCCCGCAGGCGTTGGCGAAGGGACTGGCGGCGAGCAGTTCGCGCACTGCCGTCGCGCGATCGGGCGCTGCGTCGAGACTGTCGTCCATCATGCGGGTCGCTCCCACGGGACCGGGGCAGACCGCGTTGATTCGAATCCGGTCGGGAGCGTGGCAGAGCGCCAGGCTCTTGGTCAGGGCGATGAGCGCCCCCTTGCTGATGGAATAGACCGGGTCATGCGCTCTCGGAAGCAGTCCCGCGTTGCTGGCGATGTTGATGATCGACCCGCCGCCCATCGCACGCATTTTGGGAATCGCGTGTTTGGCGGTTAGAAACGCCCCTTTGACGTTCGTGTCGAGACAGCGGTCCCACTCCTCCACGGTCACATCGGTGATCTGTTTCACCAAGCCTACGCCGGCACTATTGACCACAATGTCGAGCCGGCCGGTTTCGGTTTCGGCCCATTCCATAAGCCCCGCGACGTCCGTTTCGCTCGTCACATCGCACACGATCTGGGCGATGCTCTCGGCAGCGAAGTCGGCTTCGGTCCCCGCGACGAAGTCGATGTCGGCAGCGAACACGCGCGCTCCCTGACTGGCGAGCAGAAACGCGGTCGCCCGGCCGATGCCACTCGCTCCTCCGGTGACAATGGCGGTACGCTCGACAAGTGGTGTGGAATCGCGCATGGAAATCGTCGGCGGGAAAATTCGGAATGAGGATCGGTTTCAAGGCGGCGGTTTGCCGGTTGGATTCTCGTGTTCATACAAGTTTGCCCACTGTCTCGCAAACCGAACCCAAGCGACAACGTCCATTTCGGATCCGAATCGGGTAGAATCAAGAGATGCTGAGAGCCCTCGATGCCCTGTTGAATGCCCACATCGCCGCCGGGAAGCATCATGCCCAGGCGGCGCGGTATGTCGCCCCCGGCTTACTGGAGGCGGCGGCGGCCGAGCCTGACGCCGTCCTCGCACAACTCGAAACGACGTCCGCTGGTCTTACTGCGGATGAGGTCGAGCGGCGTCGCGCCGAATTCGGCCCGAACACTATCGCCGCCGAACAACAGTACCGTCGTCTGAAGCTGTTCGCGAAAGCGATGCTCAACCCGCTGGTAATCCTGCTGCTGGTTCTGGCGGGGGTGTCGTTCGCGACGGGAGATCCCCGGGCCGGCGGCATGATGGTACTGATGGTCATGCTGGGGGTCGGCTTGCGGTTCTTACAAGAATCACGGGCCGACGCGGCGGCGGCACGGTTGAAGGCAATGATCCGCGTGACCGCGACCGTCATTCGGGACGGAACGCCAAGGGAGGTTCCTTCGGTCGAACTGGTGCCGGGGGATCTGCTGCAACTGGCGGCGGGCGACATGATTCCCGCCGACCTGCGGCTCATCTCAAGCAAAGATCTGTATATCACCCAATCGGCGCTGACCGGCGAGGCATTTCCCGTTGAGAAGCAGCATGCGGCGGAGGATCCCAAAGGGCGCTCTCCCCTGGAGCTGAAAAACCTCTGCTTTCTGGGAACCAGCGTGGAGACGGGGTCGGCCATCGGCGTGATCGTGGCGACTGGCGCGGCGACCTGCCTGGGGGCGATGGCGAACACGCTGCTGCAGCCTCCCCCTCCGACCAGTTTTGACCGGGGAATCAGCAAGTTTACTTGGCTGATGATTCGGTTTGTCGCGGTGATGGTGCCGCTGGTGTTTCTGATCAACGGGTTCTCTCGGGGGAACTGGCACGAGGCGTTCTTCTTCGCGGTGGCGGTAGCGGTCGGGCTGACGCCCGAAATGCTGCCGATGATCGTTTCGGTCTGTCTGTCGCGGGGGGCGATGGAACTCTCCCGTCGGCAGGTGGTGGTGAAGCGGTTGAACGCGATTCAGAATCTGGGGGCGATGGACGTCTTGTGTACCGACAAGACGGGCACGCTGACGATGGATCACATCATTCTCGAGAAACACTGCGACGTCACCGCGCGCGACGACGATGAAGTGCTGGCACTGGCGTACCTCAACAGTCATTTTCAGACCGGACTGCGGAATGTGATGGACCGCTGCATTCTGGACTACAAAGATCTGCACCAGCAGTTGCGGATTCCCGAGTGCGACAAGGTCGACGAGATTCCCTTCGATTTCAAACGGAAGGTGATGTCCGTCGTGGTGCGGCTGCACGACGGCACACATCGCCTGATCTGCAAAGGGGCGTCGGACGAGGTCTTCAGTCGTTGCACGGGTTTTGAACTCGACGGTGAGATTCACCCCATGGAACATGCGTTGATCGAGGACTTGAAAAGCGAGTACCGCGATCTCGGGAGCGACGGGTTTCGCGTGTTGGCGCTCGCCTACCGCGACCTGCCGCCCCAGTCGGCCTATTCGACCCGCGACGAAAGCGAATTGATTCTGCGGGGTTATGTGGCGTTTCTCGACCCGCCCAAGGACTCGGCACTCCCCGCGATCACCGCGTTACGCGACAATGGCGTGAACCTGAAAGTCCTGACGGGGGACAACGAGCTGGTCAGCCGCAAAATCTGCGCCGAGGTCGGTATGACCGTCGGTCGGGTCATGCTGGGGGACGAAATCGAGCACTTGAACGACCAGCAGCTTGGCGAAGCGGTCGAAGAGACCGCGCTCTACGCGCGGCTGTCGCCAACCCACAAGCAGCGGATCATTCGGGCGCTGCAATCGAAGGGCCATGTGGTTGGGTTTCTGGGTGATGGCATCAACGACGCGCCGGCCTTGCGGACGGCGGATGTGGGGATTTCGGTCGACACGGCGGTGGACATCGCGAAGGAGTCGGCCGACGCGATTCTGCTGGAAAAGAGCCTGCTGGTGCTGGCGACCGCAGTTGTCGAAGGGCGGAAAGTGTTTGTCAACATTCTGAAGTACATTCGGATGGGGGCGAGTTCCAATTTCGGCAATATGTTCAGCGTGCTGGGGGGGAGTCTGTTTCTGCCATTTGTGCCAATGGCACCGATGCAGATTCTGATGAACAATCTGTTGTACGACGTGTCGCAACTTCCGATTCCGACCGACCGGGTCGATCCCGAGCAGATTTCCCATCCGCGCCCCTGGTCGATGGGACAGATTGTGCGGTTTATCGTCTTGATTGGACCGTGCAGTTCGCTGTTCGATTACACGACCTATTTCATCATGCTGTACGTGTTTGATTGCTGGAATCCGGCCCGCGCGGCGCTGTTTCAAACCGGATGGTTCGTCGAATCGCTGTTAACGCAGACGCTGATCATTCACATCATCCGCACCAACAAGATCCCCTTTTTGCAGAGCCACGCGAGCTGGGCACTGATTGGCACGACGGTCGCGGTGATGGCCGTCGGGATCTGGCTGCCGGGTTCGCCGCTGGGACCGGAATTGGGGTTTGAGCCGCTGCCGGGTTTGTACTGGCCCCTGTTGATGCTGACGTTGCTGGGGTATACGGTTGTCACACAGGGGGTGAAGATGTGGCTGTTGAAACGCCATTGGTTGTGACGCGACGGCGAGTGCCGGCTCGATTACGATAATCGGGCGGCGTTTTCACAACGGCGCGCGCTCCGCAATTCATCCTCCCAAACACGGCGAATTCCTGTCGACTCCAACGTGACCACTCCACAGCCACCCGGGAACCGACCGAAAACCGATTTGCCGCACAAGGGGCGGGTGCGATTGAAGATCGGGCCGATCATTGAACAGGCCGACGCGGCACGGGAGCGGATTGTCCGCGAATTGCCACAGCATCCGGGCCTGGCGAGCCTGGCAGAGGCGACGGCGCGGGTCGCCCACGAAGCGGAACGCGTTTCGAGGAAACTGCGGCGGCCGTTCGGGCTGCATCGGCTGCCGGTCCTGTTTCTGGGGGCGGCGCTGGTTCTGTTGTTGAGCTGGCTCTACTCCGAGTTTCTCCGCGACACGACCCTGAAGATCGCGCTGCCGGACCGTGACGCCCAGCAATTGCGAAATCGCGTTCAAGCCGATCAGCAGCGACTGAAATTCCAGACGGTTGTCGTGCCCGGTTCGAGCGAAGGGGCGAAAATGGTGGCGAAGGGGGAAGTCGATCTGGCGTTTGTCCAGGGAGGGATTCCGATCGCCGAGGAACTCCCCCGGTTGCAGACTCCCAATCCGGAACTGGCACTCTGGTTTGTGCGGGAACGAATCGGCGAAATCAGCGAGATCCGCACGGTGTTGACTTCGTCGAACGGGGAGGGGAGCCATTCGGTCGCAAAACTGGTCTTCAGTGGCTGGAATCTGGATTCGCAAATCGAATATCGGCACGAGTGGCGACAGTTGGCGAACGTGAAGGACTATGAGATTCCCGCGGATATTGACGCGGTGTTCGTTGTGAAGGATGTGGCGGACGAAGCGACGCTGCGCGGTACGGCCCGGTTGGCCGACGCGGGATTTCGCCTCCGCCCGCTGAACCTCGGTGCGCGGGCCGAACGCTATTCGTTCCTGAAGTCATTCGAGATCCCTGTCGGCTATTTCAGAACGGCTCCCCCATTTCCGGCGGACGCGACGCCGACCTATACCGTGGCGACGTACCTGGTGGGTCGGCGGGGATTGACGGCGACCATGCTGACATCGGCGGCCAAGCTGCTGGATGGAGCGCCGCCCACCCTGTCCGCCAGCGGGATGGAACCCGGGCTGAATCAGGCGAGCGAACTGTTTCAGGGACTCGACGCGTTCCTGGGGATTCTGATCAACATCGGCCTGGCGTTTCTTGCCCTCATGGGTTGGGAAATGCTGGCGTATCGCAGACAGTTCCACGAACTGAATTCGCTGATCAGCCTGATCAGCGTGCATCAAAGTTCCAAAGATGTGCTGGCGGTCGCCGACCCGTCGATTCGCAAAAACAACCTGACCTATCTGAGCCTTTGCAGCGACCTGCTGGGGCTGATCAGCATGATCGCGGGGTACTACACGCAGGAGAACTCATCGCTCCTGTTCAACAACCTTCCCGAAATCATTCACCAGCGGTGCGACGGACTGAAGATCAACATTCAGTTGAAGATTCTGCACGCGACGATTGGGTGAGTTTTTGGCTGGGAGGTGAGAGACATCGTTGATGTGGCTGACCGGCACGACGCGCCATACCCCGGGCGGCCAGTGTCGAGACTTTCTGGCGGAGCCGCGCCCGTCAGGAAGCGTTGCTCGAATGCTTCCGCCGCGCGTCGTTTCTGTCTGCCGATTGTCGAAGTCGGATGAAGGAAAGGCGGGGACAAGGCCCCGCACTCCATGGAAAACAGTGTTTCACGATGCCATGGGCGTCAACGCGATTGACTCCACTCCCGTCATCGCCCCCGCGACTCGTTCCTCCGTGAATTCGCTGCGCGGAATCTCGGCGACCACTTGGCCCCGGCGCAGCACGACCAGCCGATGGGACAGCGCCAGCAGTTCGGGCAGGTCGGACGAGATCAAGAGGATCGCGGTTCCTTCCCGGGCCAGGGCGATGATCAGTTCATGAATTTCCCGTTTCGCCCCCACGTCGACGCCGCGTGTCGGTTCATCCACCACCAGCACCCGGCACCCTGTCGCCAAACCGCGTCGATGTCTGGCGTGCGGATGGCCAGACGTTGGCGGGCCGACTCGGCGATCTTCCGTTCCTGACTCCGGTTCAGTTTTCCCAACCAGCCCCGCAGTCGGTCGAGGATCGACAGGGTGGAGTTCTCGCGAACCGACATCCCCAAGACCAGTCCCTGCCGTTTGCGGTCTTCGGGTATGAGTCCGATTCCCAGTTTGAGTGCCTGGCGCGGCGACCGGATGCGGATCGGGTTTCCATCGATCTCCAATTCGCCGGTGTAGTCCGGGTGCAGCCCGGCCAGCGTTTCGCCCAACTCGGTCCGCCCCGCCCCAACCAGCCCCGCCAGCCCGACGATTTCCCCCGCGCGAAGTTCCAGGTCGACCTTGGTGAAGCGACCGGGAAGTGACAGCCGGCGAATTCGAATTCTGGGTGGCCCCGAGGACGGCAATGGCGTTCCCAGATCGACGGCGTCGACGTTTCGCCCAACCATCAGCCGAACGATTCCCTGCGGATCGAGTTCGCCGATCGGCTTGGTCGCGACATGCCGTCCGTCGCGGAGGATTGTGGCGGTTTGGCAGAGTGCGAAAATCTCTTCGAGTCGGTGTGAGACATAGAGAATCGTCGTCCCTTCCGCCTGGAGAGCGTGGATCAGTTGAAAGAGATTCTCGGTCTCGGCCCGCCCCAGCGAACTCGTCGGTTCGTCAAAGACCAAAACCCGCGCCCCGAGTCCGACCGCCGCCGCGATTTGAACCAGTTGTTCCTGGGCGAGGGACAATGTCCCCAGGCGCGCGTCAACATCGACATCGAGCCGGACCCGGGCCAGCAGAGTTCGGGCGCGATCGCGCAGCTTGGCACGATCAAGCCGCCAGCCCCGGCTGGGCAAATCGTGCAGGCAGAGATTTTCGGCGATTGACAGATCGGGACAGAACACCAGTTCCTGATGC
Organism: Planctomycetota bacterium; assembly: GCA_026692825.1. GTDB lineage: Bacteria > Planctomycetota > Planctomycetia > Planctomycetales > Planctomycetaceae > UBA10511. Next base: position 6,634 of record JAPLOC010000561.1, read on the forward strand.
ACAATTCCAACGCCAGCCCGCATTGCTTCGCGCGGCGAATGGAACTGAACTGGTCGCCCGTCAAGCGCGATCTGCCCCGATTCCGGCCGATAGAGGCCGGCCAGAATCTTTCCCAGCGTGCTTTTCCCCGCGCCATTCTCGCCGAGCAACGCGTGACACGCGCCGCTGGCGACTTCGAACGAAACGTCCGAAAGTGCCTGAACGCCGGGGAACGACCGGGAGACGTGTTGGAAATGGACCTGCATGCGGGGGGGAGTTCCAGGGGGATGTGGGATGTGGATCATAGCGATCCACATCCCAATCTGGATCCGTCCGCGTTCAGGCCCCGCGACGCATATTCCAATACGTGGACAGGACTTCGTAGAGGTCGGAGGAGATCTGGACGTCGTCGTGACGGAAGTCGCGGAGCCAGGCACGGCGACTCTGAGACGCGTCGGTCAGTATGGAAACAAGCTCCCCCAGTGGGATCGTGACCCGATTTTCGTTCACCAGCGACTCTTGAGCTTCATCACCCGTGTAGAGCTTCAATCGCGACTGCATGGGGCCAACATCCCTGTGGAATGGAGAAAGGACAGGTCATCATGACCTGAACAAAACAGAATCAGAAAAGCCCCGGTCCAATCGACCCGATTGAATCGCGAAGCATCCCGCCCAAAACAGATCGGCGTTGGGGTTGGTTCGACTTGAGCGATCTTTCCGGTTGGGCCGATTACCGGGAACAATTTTCGCCTGCCGGCTTTCCAGTTTGCCCGGATTGCCGGAAATTGCCCGGTTGATTCCATCCGATTTGCCTGATATCCTTAAAAAGCCTCCCGGTGCCGATGCCGGTGCGCCCGATCCCAACGAGATTTGGAGCCTCCCCATGCAGCGACGTAGCGCTCAGGACGTCTGCGAAAGCGATATTGGTTTGTCCACTGCCCGGCGTGGATTCACGCTGGTCGAGTTGCTGGTCGTGATGGCGATCATTGGCATTCTGGTGGCGTTGCTGATGCCGGCGGTGATGCAGGCCCGCGAGGCGGCCCGCAAGAAAGAATGCCTGAACAATATCCGGCAGATCAGCTTGGCGGCCCACAACTACCTCGATTCACACCAGTGTTTTCCCTCGGGATGGCTCTGCAACCCGAATCTGCCGAACAGCACCTGCGATGTTCGGGGACCGCGGTGGGCGTACCAGATTGACACCTTCGATAATCAGATTTTCCGCCAGCCCGATAACACTACCATCGAACTGGTTGCACCGACGTCGTTGGTGATTTCCGACCTGTGGGGCTGGCAGGCGATGTTGCTTCCGCAGTTGGATCAGGGGACTGCGGTGATCGACTACCGCAAGTCGAAGGATTTCGGCACAGACTTTTCCAAAGGTGTCTACGGCCAGAACTGGCAGACGATTCAAATGCGAATCAAGCCGTTCGAATGTCCCAGCGCGGCTCTCGCCCAGAACCGCCCCGGTGGCTTGGGTTACAGCACCTACCGTGGTTGCATGGGAACTCAGCCGACGAATGGCGTAGTCTACCTCAATAGTTCGGTTTCGGATCGGTTCATCCGTGACGGCTCGTCGCACACGTTGGTGTTCGGGGAATCGCAATACGGTTTCTGGGGAGACGCGCTCAGTTGCTGTGCGCGTGTCCCCGATCCGAAAGACCCGCGCGACAATGACCGCCCGATTTTTGACTGGGTGAACCCCAACGAAGTGAAAACCAAGGTCTACCAGATCATCGCTGGCTTCGGCAGCGGGCATGGCGACGTCTGCCATTTCGCGATGGCCGACGGTTCGTGTCGGCCGATTTCGAAGTCGATTGACCGTTCCATTCTGGCCGCCTTGGCGACGAAAGACGGGAACGAGCGGGTTAACGATTTCGATTAATTGCCGTTTGCAGGTTTCCAGGGGAATTTGGCATCCAACCGAAATCCAATGGATAACGGCACTCCGGACTCCGTTACCGGGTAAAAACCGACGCGACCGGAGGTCGAAACTCTTGCGGAACACTCAGATTCGCGGCAGTCAACAGGTGGTGTCGAGGAGCTGAATGTCTGTCGATGTTTCCGGTCGGCACCTGCGGTGCGTCTAGGCGAGCCGCGGAGCGTCTTGCCTACAACGCGTTCCTCAGAAGGCCGCCAGTGTGCGATCGATTCCCAAGAACCTTCCGTGGGGCGGCACTCGACAGCCAGCCGAAGCGTTTTCCCCAATTGCAAGCGACGCGGTGGGTGTCCCCGACAAACCTCTCTTGTCGCGTCGCTACCATGGGAGCCACTCAGAAGCATGGCACGTTACCTCCCGGCGAAACGCGGGTGGATTCGTCTTCACCCAATTCGGCGGTCCTTCTTGCCTTCATTTGGAGGCAGTTTTGGCTTTGCGAGAATTGACATCACCACTCCCTGCACATCCGCGACGCTGAATGGCTTTCGCAGTGTCCACGCAGCACCGAACGTGGCGGCGTCGGGCAGGTAGTCCATGCCGTAGACCGAGATCCCCCCACTGATCGCCAGAATCGGCAGCAAAGGGGCGCTTCGGCGGAGGTGTATGATTGTTTCCAGCCCGTTTTTCTCGGGCATGTTGATATCGCAAATCACCAGGTCGGCCGGCTCGGCGACAAACTGACGCAACCCTTGTTCGCCGTTTTCCGCTTCGTCGACTACCAGATTGATCCGCTCCAGCGACCGACGAATCAGTCGCCGGATTTTCGCGTCATCATCGATCACCAGAACCCGAGACATCGTGCGTTGTCCGTTCCAGTTGGAATCCAAAGGCTTCGACGAGCATGCGAGCGGACCGCAACACCGGATCCACTCGTCGGAAGAGGAAACGTATCTTCCTCTCCAGGACGTGTTTTGCCAATAGCCGTGCGATCGGAATTCCGCTGCACCGGTCGGTTCGCATCGTGCGCAACCCACCGGTGCGGTTGTTGGAACTTGCGTCAGGGGAGGACAATTCTAGGGATGGGTACTTTGCGTATAGTCGGTCGTCCCCGGCCCAGGAAAACCCACACTACCGGTTCCTCCCGAAGGCGGGGCTCCACCGGTGGCACCCGTTCCTCCAGTGCCGCCCGTTCCACCCGCATTGGGATCGGTGCTCGGTGTGTAGGGCGGAGTCGTCCCGATTGTCGGGTCGGTCCCTCCGAAAATCCCTTTCACCTCGTCGGGTGTCAGTGACTCGAGCATCGGCAGGTCGTCAATCTTGATCTTCGCCATGGTCGCAATCCTTCAGGATTTCGGACAACCGATCGGGAGAACGAGTCGCTCCGATGTGGAGCTACCGAAGTCGTCACACGCTCGATT
>JAPLOC010000561.1:9957-16758 GCA_026692825.1 Planctomycetota bacterium
TCAACGTGTGAAATCCTACTCGACCGCCGGATGCCGTTCTGTGACAAAAGTCACAGATCAGCGGTTTCCAAACATTCGAATCGAACCGCATCAACCTGAATGCGATTACATTTCAGGCCGCACGAAGGAACAGCTCTCAACTGCTCGTGGTTCGTTTTGTCCAAAGGATTTCACAAACCTCGAAATTGATCTTGGACGGCTACAAACCGCAGATGCCGGCACGGGGTCGTACTGTGTGAGTCCGATATTACCCCGCTCGCAGTACCGCAGTTCGCGAATTCTTGACGTCTACGCGGTCGGCAGACCACACGTGAGACTGTGCGGGTCAAACACCCCCAAGGCCCGGCAAATGGTCTGAGTCATGTGCCGATGCCCGAACTGGTTGGGGTGAATGCTCTCGTCCTGCAGCCAGGGGAGAATGGAACCGACCTCGGGTTTGGCGACACACCAGTCGCTCCAGTGGTCGATCAGCGCGGCTTCCATGTGGGCCGCCTCTTCGCGAATGATCTGGACGTAGGCCGGCAGGTCGCAACGCGAGGTCGCGTTGGGGGTGTAGATCAGGTTGGGGGACTGCAATACGGGAATGACCACCGCTTCACGCAACCGCTCGATCAGCGACTGCAGGTTGCGACGGAACGGTTCTCGGCCGCGAACTCCCGACAGGCAATCGTTCATTCCAATCAGGATGAACGCCACTTCTGGGCGGAACCGCAGGACGCGCGCATCAAGCGCCGACAGCAGCCCCTCGGTCCGTTCACCGCAGACACCGGTGTTGATCACAACGTCGTGAAACCGCCGTAATTCCCAGCGGACCCGCTCGGAGAAATGTTCAGGAAAGCTCCGATGACCTTCGGTGTACAGCGCACCGTGAGTGATGCTGTCTCCCGTGAACACCCAGGTGAGTGGCGGGGGATCCTGCATCAGCTTCAGCACAGACGCGAGCAGGGGGCAGGATGGCAGCGCATCCGCAGAAGACTCCGTCGGCTGTCCGTTGGTGTCGCCTGTGGGGGCACGGTTCAACAGCCAACGCCGACGTCGGGCGGACGGGGTGGGGGATCCAACTTGGGGACCGGGGGCAGGCATCAATCCAGCTCCTTCTTAAGGGACAGACCTGCGGGTGCTGGTCGGGGGGCGACGCCCGACCTAAAATCGCGGAAGACGCTTCGTAACTTGTGGGGATTCAACAGGAACCGATCATGTACTTCGTGACCCAGGAAATGGACTTCTGCTACGGCCATCGTCTGTTGAACTACGACGGCAAGTGCCGAAATCTGCACGGTCACAACGGAAAATTGGAGGTTTTGCTCGGTGGAGAGACGCTCGACCACCGCGGAATGCTGATTGACTTTACCGATATCAAGCTTTTGCTGCGCACCTGGATCGAAGAAAACTTGGATCATCGGATGCTGCTGCACGAGTCCGATCCACTGCTTCCGCTGTTGCAGGCGCACGATCAGCCGGTCTTCGTGATGGATTCCAACCCGACCGCCGAGAACATCGCCCGTGTGATCTACGAGCGGGCGCTTCATCTGGGGCTGCCGATTCGAGAGGTTCGCCTGTGGGAGACTCCGAAGGCGAGTTCCATTTACCGCCGCGCATGAGCGGCAACGCGTCGCGCACAGGGGCCGCGATTTCGGAAACTTGTCATGAGGCGCGCAGAAAAACCCCCAAGGGAGGTGTATGCCGGAAACTCGGCCGGGCGTCGATACACCTGGCGGCAGAGTGGGTCTGACTGCAGCGCCAACTGAATCAACAGCCGAGTATTCCAGCAAACACCTCTCCCTGAGGGTCAGGCTGGGCTTTTGAAGGGCAAACATTCTCTGTTCGCCTGGCTCGTTCACGTGAAGCAGACTCGCCACCCCAGTCCTCGCGACTGTGACTAGCTGTCGTTTTCACGAAATCTGACATATGCAGTTTTGGTGCCAATCGGTTTTTAGTTTCCGTTTTGATTTTGGGTGGGACGCGCGGGGTGAATGCAACGTATTTTAATAAAACGACTTATGGCTTTCGATGTCCTCGGGTCGGTCTCCGATTTCAGCGCCGACAATTGCAATCAGCGCCGACGGACGGCATAATCTGGATAGACTTCGGCGCTGAAGTGAATTTCGGCGCTGAAATAATCGGTGAACAAATGGGTCGGATTCTTCGCCGACATTTGATCGCATGGCCACTCCTCTGTCCTCGCAAACCTCACGCGCCCTCCTGGCAGGTTGGGGGTCCGTGGTCGTCTTTCATGCCCTTGCAGTCCTCTGGTTTGTCACCACGACCCCCGATCCGGGCATCCGTTGTCTGCTGGCCGACCTGCAGTTTCCTGAAGTGACCCCTGTTGTCCCTGGGATCGTTGTTCGACAAATCACCGGCCATCCAATTTCCGCCGATTTGACTGGCCCGCGCCCCCAGCCAGGCGACCGCGTGGTCCAAATTGGTCAACGCCCCATCCTGAGTTTCCTGGATTTCAGCTCGGCGCTGGTCGACCTGCGCGGTTTCGACCTCCCTCCCGGTGGAGTGATCACAGAAGCGAATCGAGAGCTGCTCGAATCCCGGTTGTCCCAGGAATTCGAACGCCTCCCTCCGCTGATTGAACAAGCGGGAACCGGACAGCGCTATGTGAAAGTGGTGTTCCACCGCGGTTCCCGTCAAATCAATTCGTGGATGCCCCTCGAGTCCTTCCCGCTGCGGGATCTGCTGTTGACGTTTATCTGGTTTGTATTGCAGTTTGGAATTCTCTCGGTGGGCGGTTTGGCCCTCTGGGCACGCCCTTTCGACCGTCCCGGACGCGTCTTCTACATCATGTGCCTGGTGACGATGGGAGGGTTCGTCGGGGGCTTTCACTGGTGGACGATCGCCGGCAGTCTGTGGTTGACCGTCCCCTTCGTCGTCTCCGCAATGCTGGTTCCGGTCGTCACATTTCACTTCTTCTGCCTCTATCCCGATCCCAAACCCTGGCTCGCGGACCGTCCCTGGAGCGCGTTCGCCGGCATCTACGCCGTGCCGGCCTTCGCGACTTTGGTGCTGGTGGGACTGATTCTGTGGGTTAACGGCCGCTACACCTTTGGTGGTGAACCCGAACACGTTCGCTTGTGGCTGCGATTTCTGATGCACTTTATTCACTGGTGCCTGGCCATCGCGGGCACCTATTTCGCCTTCACCCTGGTCGCGCTCGCCGACAGCTTCTTCACCAACCGCAATCCCATCCAGCAGCAGCAGGTGAAATGGATTCTCTGGGCGGCGCTGGCGGCGACTGTTCCCGTCGGATACACGCTGTACCTCGCGCGGTTTTCCAACGTGGAATTCGCGCTGGGAGCTGCCACGGTTCCCATGTTCGCCGCGAGCCTCCTGTTCATGCTGGCGTATGCCGTCGGCATCCTTCGGCACAAGCTCACCGTCATTGAAGAGGTGGTCCACAAGGGGGTGACGTACTATGCGTTCAGTCTCCTGCTGACGACGATCATCACACTGGGCAAAGTCGCAAGCTGCCTCTTGGGGCTGTACCAGCAGAATCGTTTTCCGCAACAGACGCTGATGGTGGTGGCGATTGTGGTCGCCTCGGTCATGCTGTTGTCGCTCGCCCGCGATCGATTGCAGCAACTGATCGATCGGCGGTTTTACAGCGATCGCTTCCAGCTCGATCGGGCGGTGCAGCCGCTGGTGCAGTCATCGACGAGTTTGGGGAATCCAGAAACGACCGCCCAACGGCTGTTGACGTCGTGCCGTGAGATGCTGGGAGTCGACCGGGCGGCGCTGTATCTGCGGGAAGGGGACGACGGCGCGTTTCCGCTGATGGCAGCCGAAAACCTCGACCGCGCCCCATTGCGATTCACGAGCGATCAGGAATTGCTGGAGCTGATGGAAGCCGAGACCGGGGCGCAGCGGGGCGATTCGGGAGAGCCGGTCGAACTGACTCCCGCGCTGCGGGTATTGCGGGAACTCGACCTGGAAATCGTTCACGCGGTCGAAGCAGATGGCCGACTGGCCGGGGCGTTGATGCTCGGTCCAAAGCGAAACGGGACCCGGTTCACTTCCGATGATCTCGTCCTGCTCACGTCGCTGGGCCAGGTGATGCGGGTCGCTCTGCAAGGGGCACGGGTACAGCAAGTCGTTTCCCGGTTGAATGAGGAATTGCAGCACAAGACCGCCCGCATCGCCGAGCAACAACGGCTGATCACGATGTTGCAGTCGGAAATCACCTCGCGGGCGGCGGTCACACCGCAAACTGCGGCGGATGAAACCCAGTTCCGGCGTGACCTCATCAAAGGAAACAGCCCGGCGATGGCCGCCGTCTTGGAGACGGTTCGCAAGGTGTCAAACAGCCAGTCCTCGGTTCTGGTGCGTGGCGAAAGTGGCACAGGAAAGGAGCTGTTGGCCCTGGCCCTGCACGACAACAGTCCTCGTCGAAATGGTCCGCTCGTCAGCGTGCATTGCGGGGCCTTGTCGTCGGGATTGCTCGAAAGTGAGTTGTTTGGCCACGTGAAAGGGGCGTTCACAGGTGCCCACCGCGATAAGATCGGGCGGTTCGAAATGGCCAATGGCGGAACCCTGTTTCTCGACGAAATCGGGGACATTTCGCTGGAGACGCAGGTCAAACTGCTGCGGGTGCTGCAACAGCGCGAGTTTGAGCCGGTGGGGGGAACGGAGACGGTGCGGGTCGACGTTCGGCTGATCGCCGCCACCCACCAGAACCTGGAACGGCTGATCTCCGAGGGGAAATTCCGAGAGGATCTGTATTACCGCCTGAATGTGATCAGCATCACCCTGCCTCCGTTGCGCGAGCGGGGGGACGATGTCATCGAATTGGCGCTGCATTTCCTGGCACGGGCGGCGGAACGCGGGGGAAAACGGATCACCCACCTGGACGACGCGGCGATTGACGCATTGCGTCGCTATTCCTGGCCGGGGAACATTCGCGAACTGGAGAATGCGGTCGAACGGGCGGTGGTACTGGCGGAAGGAGACGCACTGACCCTGTTCGACTTGCCGTTGGCTGCCCAGACCGGGGCGGCTGCCCAGCGGTATGGCGATGAGCAGCCTCGGCCACTGGCGGCGAAAAGACCCGATTCCGGGGCGAGAAAGCGGGGTCGCCCCGCACGCAATCCCCCGCTGACGACCTCGGGAACTGGCGAGGAATTGAGCAAAGGAGATCTGCTCACCGCGCTGGCGAAGGCCGGGGGAAACAAGGCCGAAGCGGCCCGGCTGCTGGGAGTTCCTCGAAGTACATTCTTCAGCCGGCTGAAAAAGTTTGGTCTCGATTGATCGGTCGAGGATGTCGACTGGAACGACTTGTTGGGCAATTCCGGTTATTCACAAGTGACACTGGAGGTTGGGGTCCGATTTTCTCAAATTCCATGAAAACGCGGAAACCCCTCTCGCAAATCAAGATTTTTCGGTTAACTTAGAACCGCTGGGTCGCACATTATTCCCGGCCGAAATCTCTCCCGGTCGACATTCCCGCCTTGTCCTTCCCTGCCTCGCGACCCGTGAAACCGTTGATTCCTGCCTGTTGGAGACATCACGAATGATCACACAACTTGACGTGGAGGCTCCGCGCTTGCTCCCATCTGCGGAACTCCCCAAGTATACGTACGTTCCCGGTAGCGGCCTGCCGCACCCGTTTCGCGATCCCCGTGGCCACAGCCACAATCGGAAGCAACCCCCACCGCTCGCGCTCGATGCTGACACATGGGCCGAGAACCGGGCCTATCTGTGGGCGATCGACCTGTTCAACTTGGGTTTTTACTGGGAAGCGCACGAAGAGTGGGAGCGGCTGTTGCGCGCGACCGGTAACGACACAACCTGCGGTCGGTTTCTGAAGGGGTTGATCAAACTGGCCGCCGCTGGCGTCAAGGTGCGGGAAAACAGCCTGCATGGCGTGCGCCGACACGCCGCATCGGCGGGCGAGGTCTTTGCCGACGTCGCCGCCGAAGTGAGTCACGAGTTCCTGTGCGGACTCGAATTCACCAAGCTGCAATACGCCGCCGACCGGGCGGCGCAGCTCACTTACAAGAACAACTACACGGCGGGTAAGCCGGTGCGGGTGTTTCCGTTCATCCTGCAACCGAATCCGCTGCCGTTGGCGTATTAAGCGATTCGCCTTGCCAACCCCCCCGGGGGGTCGTCAATCTAAGAGCCGACTGTGGAAGAGCCGACCGTGGCATTCCCCAGTCGGCTTTTTTCGTTTCTTCAACCTCCGCTGGAATCACCCGATGGTCTGCCGGGCGAAAGTTTTGTTGTTGATGTCGTCTGTTTGGATGGCGATTTCACCTCTCCCGCAGTGCGTCGCGGCAGATCGGAATCCCCCGACTCCATCGACACCAACTGCCGAATCGGTGGAGACCATGTGGCATGGCGAGTACGCCGGCTGCCTTCTCGACTCCAACGGCTGCCTGACCTGGATGGGGTTGCAGGTCGTCTCCCAGGGGAACCAGGAGTTTATCGCAGTGGAATTCCACGGTGGCCTCCCGGGTAACCGGTGGAATCTGCGTAACCGACGCTCGGCGACAGGGAAAGTCGTCGACGGTCGGCTCTCCCTTGAAGGGGACGGACATCGGTATGAGGTCGATGGTTGGCGCGTCACCGTGAACGATTCAAACGGCCGGCAATTGGGTGTATTGCGGCGACTCCAGCGGACCAGCCAAACCTTGGGGGCGAAACCGCCACCGGGCGCGATCGTTCTGTTTGACGGGAAACCGACCGACGAACTCAAAGCCGCCCGGATCACTCCAGCCGGTCTCCTTCAGGTGGGAACTGAGACGACCCGGTCGTACCGCGATTTCTGCCTGCACGTCGAATTTCGCACCCCGCTGA
>JAPLOC010000562.1 GCA_026692825.1 Planctomycetota bacterium
GGCCGACAAAAAGGCATACCAATTCTGGATGAAACTGCGGGTCGAACAGCAGCCAAGCCTCACACTCCGACAGGAGATTGTCGAGTCGCTGGTTCTCGAAGAAGGCCGAATCCAGGGGGTGATGGTGCGTGGAGACGCGCTGTATCGGTGTCAGGCAGTCGTTCTGACGACCGGCACGTTCCTGCAGGCGGTGATGCACACGGGGGAAGCGAAATCGGCCGGTGGCAGGGCGGGGGAAGGGACCACAGCGGGAGTCTCACATTCGCTCAAGGACCTCGGCTTTGAACTCGCGCGGTTCAAAACCGGAACCCCCGCCCGACTCAACGGTCGAACCATTGATTTTTCCGTGGTGGAACGACAACCGGGAGACGACGACCCGCAACCGTTTTCGTTCCTCACCGATCAGCTTACGCAGTCGCAGATGGATTGCTATCTGACGGAGACGACCCAGGCAGTCCATGACGTCATTCGGGCGAATCTCCACCGCGCTCCGATGTACAGCGGGCAAATTCAATCGACCGGCCCGCGTTATTGTCCCTCGATTGAGGACAAAGTCGTCCGGTTCGCCGACAAGACTTCGCACCAGATTTTTCTCGAGCCAGAGGGACGTAACACTCTCGAATACTACTGCAACGGGATCTCGACCAGCCTGCCGAGGGATGTGCAGGAACAGATGATCCACGGTATTCGTGGTCTCGAAAAGGCGGAGGTGATGCGCTACGGCTACGCTGTCGAATACGACTACGCCCCACCAACCCAGTTGCAGGCGACACTCGAGACCAAACGGATTCCGGGGTTGTACTTCGCGGGACAGATCAACGGCACGACCGGGTACGAAGAAGCGGCGGGACAGGGCCTGTGGGCCGGGGCCAATGCCGCTCTCAAACTGGCCGGAAAGCCGCCATTACTGCTCGACCGCAGTCAGGCCTATCTCGGCGTTTTGATCGACGACTTGGTGACGCGAGGTGTCGATGAGCCTTATCGGATGTTCACTTCACGTGCCGAGTACCGATTGTTGTTGCGGCACGACAACGCGGACCGGCGCCTCACTCCGATTGGTCGCGAGATCGGTCTGGTGGACGACGAACGCTGGAGTCGATTCGAGACGCACGCGGCTGCGATCGACCGCGCGCAGCAACTCGCGGCGACCGAGACGCATGAAGGATCGCCACTGGAGCAGTGTCTGCGACGGCCCGAAGTCGACTGGGAGGTGGTTTGCCGGCTGTCGCCAGCGGCTGCGGCGCTCGATCTCTCCCCGCTGGCGGCCAAACAAGTCGAAATTGATGCGAAGTATGTAGGGTACATTCGTCGACAGCAAGCCCATATCGATCGGCAGGAGCAGGTCGAGGGATGGCCGATTCCCGAGACGTTTGACTACCAGGCGGTCCCCCAGTTGCGCGCCGAGGCGAAGCAGAAATTCGCGAGAATTCAGCCACGAAACCTCGGTCAGGCGGGGCGGATCAGTGGGATCACGCCGGCTGATATCGCGATCCTGATGCTGTACGTGCGGGGAGGGATGCGGAAATAGGGGTTAGTGAGAATAACGCGTATTGACCAGATTCGGGGAATGGATACAATCGGCACGTATGGTAAGGCTGGTAATGTCGGTACAACGGATGCTACCGGCAAAATCGGAACAAACTGTGCTGGTTCCCTACCTGCGTTCGCCAATGATCGTCGCACCTCGTCGGCGTCCTGGCTGCAACATGAAGACCGTCTACACCACGGGTGAAGCCGCCCGCATCTGCAAAGTGTCGCAGCAGACAATCATTCGCTGCTTCGACTCGGGGCAGTTGAAAGGCTTCCGAGTCCCTGGCTCGAAATTCCGCCGAATTCCCCGTGACATTCTCTTCAAATTCATGAAAGAGAATGGCATCCCCACCGATGCGCTGGAAAGTGGAAAGCGGAAAACCCTGCTGGTCGATGACGATGTCGAACTGGTGGAGATGATTCGCGACCACCTGGAAGCGGATGGCCGCTTTGAGGTCCGTGTCGCCAACAACGGTTTCGACGCGGGGATGTTGCTGAAGGAATACCACCCCGACGTGGTCGTGCTGGACGTGATGCTTCCCGACATCAACGGCAAGGAAGTCTGCCAGCGGATTCGGGGGGACGCCTCGCTGAGTGATGTGCGGATCGTCTGCATCAGCGGCATGGTCGAAGAAGACAAGATTGCCGATCTGATGGTCGCGGGGGCGAATGAATTCTTGCAGAAGCCATTCGAACTCGAACAACTGATCGATTTGATGTGCCGACAGCTCGACGTCGAGCCGGCCCACGCCCGCTGACGAGTTCAACGCGAATTTCGGTTGTGCCGACAGCCCGACGGAAGGATTCCGCCGGGCTTTGTCGTTGCGCCTGTTCAAAAGTAGCCGTCCCCTGTGGGGCGAATGTGTATGTCGCTTCCACTTCACCCCGCCGACACGCAGCGCGACGCCAAACTCAAGGCGTTGGGGGAATTCGCGGCCGGCGCGGGGCATGAGATCAACAACCCCGTGGCGACCATCTCGGGCTACGTTCAGCAACTCTTGCGCGATGAAATCGACCCCGATCGGATTCAGATGCTGCTGACGATCGGCGCGCAGGCGCATCGCATCCGCGACATGATCGGCGATGCGATGCTTTTCGCGCGCCCGCCGCAACCCCGGCCACAGCCGCAGAACTTGCGGCTGGTCGCTCAGGAAGTGATCGACAAGTTCACCGAAGAGGCGAAGTCGCGGGGTTGTACGGTCGAGATCACCCCAGGCGAAGAGTTACCGATCTTGGCGGATCCAACGCAGGTGCGGGTTCTCCTGTCGGCTCTGGTACGGAATGCGCTGGAGGCGTCTCAAGCGGAAGGGAGGATAGTGCTGGAGGGGGGGCAATTCGTGGACGGTCGGGGGGCGTTCGCCCGATTTCTACTCGGGGCGACAGGCCGGCCGCGGGCTGGGGTTCGGATTGCCGAAAGCCTGGCGCATCGCCACACTCCACCATGCCGACCTGAAAGTCGCCAGCCCCGAGGGCCGGGGCGCGCTGTTTACCTTGATCTGGCCCCTGGAAACCTGACCCCATGCCCGGAACCTCCTCGCGCCTCACAGGCATCTTCACCCCGAACCTCACCCCGCTCGACTCTCGGGGAGAGATCTTCGAATCGGAGTTGCGGCGGTATGTCGACTGGCTGATTGAGCGGGGGGTGCATGGGCTGTACCCGAACGGTTCGACCGGTGAGTTCACCCGATTCACCACCGAATTGTGGCGCCGTTCTATTACAAGCTCAGTCCGGCGTCGGTTTACGCGTACTTCGCCGAGATTGGGAAGAACACCCCGATCGATGTGACGTTGTACAACATTCCGCTGTTCGCCAGCCCGATTGACGTTCCGACCGTTCAGAAGCTGAGCGAGAACTTCGAAAAGATTGTCGCGATCAAGGATTCGTCGGGAGACATCCCGCACATGATCCGGATGATCAAAGCGGTTCGGCCCAATCGCCCGGAATTCAGCTTCCTCACCGGTTGGGACGCCGCGCTGATGCCGTTGCTACTGATCGGTTGCGACGGCGGAACCAACGCCACCTCGGGTGTCGTTCCGGAAATCACCCGCAAACTCTACGACCTGACGATCGCCGGCCGGCTCGATGAAGCCCGGACGCTGCAATACGACTTGGTGACGCTGTTCGACACGATGATCTACTCGGCGGAATTCCCGAACGGATTCCGGGCGGCGGCCAACCTGCGCGGTTTCAATCTGGGCGAAGGGCGACAGCCCATGTCGCCGGAACAGAAGACCGATCTCAACGCGCTCACGAAGACGTTGCAGTGTCTGCTGTCGGAACATGGATTCACCGATCAACCGGTCGGCGGCTGCCCGATCACACGCAGCGGCGGTGGATCGGAACGGACAGAGATCGACGCGATCGTGCGGAATGTCGTCGCGGAATTGAAGCGTCGCGGTTTGACGTAACCGCGATCCTGGCAGGGTCGGGCCACTCGGGAGACCGCGCCTGACGCGAGCGGTCCGGCGTCAGCCGGCCGGTTTTTCGCGTGGTGGACGCTCCGTGCGCCGAAGCCCTCCAATAACCCGGCGGCTGACGCCGGCCGGTTCGCCGGACAACCCCGCTCGCGCAGACTCGTCGCCGCACGGGGTTCATTCACCCGTGGCGGGAACCCACAAGATTTCCTCCTCACCGATCCCGCCCTCGGCAAGCGCGGTCTGCAGGGCGGTCTCGGCGGAGGGGCGCGACGAGGGGTCGCGAATGATCCGCAATCGAATCCCATCGGCGTCACCGATGGCGCGCTTCACCAGGTCGACCACTTTGGCGGTCGTTATCGACCGCTCTTCGTCTGGAGAGCGAAGCAGGAACGAACGCTCGGAGATGACCACCGTCACGACCGAGGGTTCACTCTCCGGAGGATTCTCGTCGTTCGAAGCCGTCTTTTCGACAGGATCCGATTCGGTACGGTCGGTCGCATCGGTGTCGGTCGAGTCGATGTCGGTCGAGTCGTTTCCTTCCCCTGCCGGACCGCTGGTTCCAAACGGAATCATCCCCTCTCCGCCCCCCCCGAAACCTCGCCACAACCCGGGGAACTTGGATCCAATGAAGACGCCTGCGGCCAGTACCGTAACCAGCCATGTTCGCTTCTTCAACAAAAAGTTGCGTGACGTGACCGCCATGCTGGGAGTCCTCCGCGTGAGTGACCGGAAAATCATCAATGCTCGGTGGAACCGACCGGGCGATACCCGAGCACCGCATACTCAAAACGCGTGGTGTCGTTACTGTCCGCCCGCATTCGCTCCGTCACCAGTGGCAACCCCTTGATGACGGTGGTGCGATGTGCGAACCGGGCATCCCCGTAACTGACGAGAATCAGCACGATGCTTTTGGTCTGCGGGAATTCCTTGTAGATTCTGAAGAGTTCGTCGGCGAATTGCTGGGAATTTTGGACAACTCCTGTCTGTAGCCGTTTCTGATGCGACGCCGACGTGACCACGATCGCGCCGTTTTCCTGCACATACAACTCCCAGACGTCGAACCGCTTTTTCATTTCGACGTAGGTCAGCAGGTGGTCGACCACTTGATCGCCGCGGGTTGCGGCCAGCGTTCGCAGTTCCTGTTTCAGAGCCTCGGCATCATTCGGGGTGATTCCGGACGAATCCTGACTGCGGCGATTGACGATCTGTTGGACGACCGAACGGGGGACTCGAAACATCTCGCCAAAAGCCTGTCCGACCACTTCAAGATTCTCGCCTTCGATCCGCTCCGACTCACGGTGCTGGAGTTCCAAGTCTCGCAACTTCTTTTGTGCCGACTCGAGTTGTTGACGGAGTTCGTCCAGTTCGCTCTTCGAAATCTCCTGCTCACCGGCCAATTGCTGCGACTGCCGTTCCGCCCGGATCTGCACCTCAAGATACTGTGAGAACATCACAATCAATAACAAGTCCAGCAGCGAGGCCAACTGAAAGGTGATCCGGCGATAGGACGTCATGATTCGCTGTCACCCGACAGAGAAAGTTCCCGCTTGGCGCGGGCAATGGTGTCCCGAATCTGCGCACGGATTTCCAGCAATCGACGAAACCGGGTCTCGACCAGACTGTTCAGAAACATCATCAAGATTCCCGCCGACAGTCCGGCGAAAGTCGCCCACACCGAGTCGCCAAAATTGCGAACGATGTCCGAAACTGTTTTCTGAGAATCGCCATGGCCCCCTTGTAACGCCGCGCCAATGGCGAGAATGGTGCCCAACACGCCAGCCAGTGGATAGGCTTCGATCATTGT
This sequence comes from Planctomycetota bacterium, assembly GCA_026692825.1. Classification (GTDB taxonomy): domain Bacteria; phylum Planctomycetota; class Planctomycetia; order Planctomycetales; family Planctomycetaceae; genus UBA10511. The sequence goes on from JAPLOC010000562.1 coordinate 5,753, forward strand.
GCGGCAGACGGTATAGGCCGATTCGAATGATTCCGACTGAAGGTACCGACGCTCTTCATCGAGAATGCGCATTCGCTGAGCCAGCGCCTGCCGTTCCTGTTTCCTCGATGGATCGTCGAGTACCTCACCCACGTCGGCGAGAAACGCATTGATTTGGGAGGCGAGTCCCTGACTGCGGTCAAGTACGCTGCGGTGCTTCACTTCGCGTGTGAACGCGTCGAAATCGTCTGCCATCCGCCGCAAATCCCGGCGTGACCAGCGAATCAGCCACAGATAGGCCAGAATATGTACAATCGCCACCCCGACAATGAAGGGCGCGGAATAGCCCGACAGTCGATTCAGCAGGTCAGCGGACAGTTCTCGCAAATGGGGTGACATGCAGACGTTCAACAGGCCTCGACCGTGCCTCGCCATAGGAGGCACCGTAAATCCAGGGAAATTCTAGCTCAGTCAGAGATCGGCGCGAAGGTGCTTCCCGGCGGCTGAAGATTCCTGCCAGCCGTGCAGTCTGCGATTTGCCGGGATCTAACCAGATCCGCCATCATGGGTTCCGTAGACAGGACGGAGATTCTTCCTGTTTGACTGGTGGGTGGCCCCAGGGTCGCAATCCCCGCTTTCCGGTTGATGAGACGATCGACAAGGAAACGCTTCGGCGGACGGTAGGATATACGAGTTCCCAGTGCGAGATCTCGGCATCCGAAGTGCTGACCTCCGCAACGCTCAATCCTTCAAACTTAGGTCGATCAGTTAGTGAATGGTGAAGTGACTCGCCTGACGGACCGCGATCGGAAACCATTCCTGAAAAAAGTGATTCGGTCAAAACAGCGGCAGCGCTTCTCCGTCTGCCAACAGGCTGATCCGTCCGCCGTCGGGTTCCACGTGTGCCAGTTGGTGTGATTCGATTCCCATCGCTGGAAAAACCGTCTGCGCCAAATCCTCTGTGGAGGTAGGGGCCACTCGCCAATGGGAGATCTCCAGAACGTGGCACCGTTGATCTGCCGTAGGACAATACGACATAATGCGTTGCGACGAAGGGTCGGCGATGTTCCCCAGTTGCATTGGACCGCGAATTTGTTGGAATTTCGACAAATTCCCGCCGAAGTTTGATGGCCTGAACAGTTCTGCCCCTCGATTCAGACTACCCAATTTCGTCAGTGTGCGCGTAGAATCGACCCCTACGTCCGCATTCTCTTGCTGGGAGTTCGTCGTCGTGTCGCAGGCCAATCCGATGCAGGCCCTGTACCGCCGGCTGAGTCAGGTTGGCCTGTCACGGAAGTTCGTGCGGGAAACTGGGTTGCCGGGGTGGTGGGATGATGAAATCGCCGCGAATCCCGCGGGTCTGGCACAGGGTCTGCTCTTGCTCTCCCGACACCTCGGGGTGGAACTGGCGTCCCTGCAGGATCCGGCGGCTCCGATCGTGCTGCGAAAATTCGGTGTTTGCAAATACAAGAAACGCGAGGGGGTCAGCGAAGAGGACTTGGCGCTCGCCCGGGTTATCGCGACTCGAGCGGCCCAGCTTGTTGCCGAGGCGATCACGGCCCCCGCCTGCCTCGTTCCCAGCGATGCGAGTGAAATCCGCCAGACCATTCTCGACGGCGGCGCGCCTTGGGTCGGACTCGCTGAATTGGTCGACTTCTGTTGGTCTGTGGGCATACCCGTACTGCACGTCAACCAATTGCCTGGTAATGCGCGTCGGCCCGATGGTTTCGCGGCGCGAGTGAACGGCCGTGGGGTGATCGTGCTGTGTCGACGCGACAAACACTCGGCGTGGCTGCTGTTCATTTTAGCGCACGAACTGGGACACCTAGCTCTTGGACACATTCCCCAAGATGGCACTCTCATTGATGATCATGTCGACGAATCAGGGGGTGACACGGAAGAACGAGACGCCAATGCGTTTGCGATCGAGTTGCTCGCCGGGAATTCGGAGCGTCGCTACGCTGCGGGTGGAAGATGGCCTAACGCGGCTCAGTTGGCAGATGTGGCCCTACAGTTGGGCCGACGGCAAATGGTCGATCCTGGGCATATTGCTCTCAATTACGCCCATTCCATGGGGAAGGAGTTCTTCCCCGTAGGGCGGGCCGCGTTGAATATTCTGGCACCGAATTCCAACGCGATCGCACTGGTGCGCGACAGATTGGCGGCCAGTCTCGACTGGTCGCTAATCCCAGAGGACAGCAGCGAATTTCTCGCGCGAGTCACGGAGTGCGGATCGGAGCGATGATCTGCTTTACCGATAACGACCTTATCAAGAAACTGGCGTTCTGTGACCTTCTCGACGACGCGCTCACTGCGCTCTCGGCGTGCCACGGAGAAATTTACGTGCTTCCGACTGCGCGATACGTGCTGTTGAAACCGATGAAGAATGCTGACATTGCCCGTGCCCGATTGGGGGATGCGGTGTTTGACCGGCTGAGAAGTTTTCTCGATAGGGTAACCGCGATCCCAATCGAACCGCCGATGGAGCAGTTAAGTTTATTTGAAGACCATGTAGGAATTGACCCCGGTGAAGCGGTTCTATTCCTGGCGTGCGTAAATACCGAAGTTTGCCGGGTCGCGACGGGAGACAAACGAAGCCTGCGCGCGCTGCACGCCGAACCCGCATTCTTTCCCGTCTGTGAGCAATTGTCTGGTCGAGTCGTGTGCTTCGAACAGATTATTCTGCGAATCATTGATCAGTCGGGATTCGACGCCGCGCGAAGCAAGATTATTCCCGGGTCGAATTGCGATACGGCGTTGCGCGCGGTATTTGGATCCGGCCTGGAATCCACGGAAGAAAACGTGCGGACTGGATTGCAAAGCTACATTCGCGATTTACGCAGGGAGACTGGATCCTTGCTTTCGCTCGAATTCAACGTCTGAATCAAGGCTCCCGAAGTTCCCCTGCGACGATCCCGCGCCATCCATGAGCCGGACCTCCATCGACGGTAAACGCCGTCGCCGTCCGACCGCGGCCAATTCATCGTAAACGTGTTCTCCCGGCTGGCTTCACACGATTTTCACCAACCAGAACTTCGGATCCGGTAGACTGACCGTAGTCAAGCCGCACGTGATGTGGGAGTTTTCGATGTCCTGCCAATCCAACCGTTCCGGTCTCACACTGATCGAATTGATCGTCGCGCTGACAATCCTGTGCATCGGGATGGCGCTCGTCGTCCCCGCGGTGCAGCGTGCCCGTGAACACGCCCGGTCCGAGACTTGCCGTAACAATCTGCGGGAGATCGGTTTCGCGCTACACGCATTCGCGGCCGCCGATCCAAACGAACGGTTTTGCCGCGGCGCGTTTGATCCGCAGCGTGACGGTTCCCCGGATACGTATGGCTGGGTCGCCGACGTGATCAAAATCAAGGGGGGAAATCCGAACGAATTGCGCTGCGTCGCGAATCCAGTACAGGGCTTGGCGGCGCTCAATGATCTGATCGAGAAGGATGCGCTCGAACTCGAAGAGTGTGTCCCCGTGGTTCGGCAACGGGCTGGGCGCGTGGGGGCGGGTTGGCCCGACATCACGGGTAAACCGACCGCCGCGGGCTCCGCGGCGCGGGCTGACCAGGTGCGGCGATTCGTTCGCGAGGGGTATAACACGAATTACTCCGCAAGCTGGTATCTGGTGCGGACGGGGCCGCTCTATCGGGACCTTCAGAATGAACTCGCGATCGACTTCGACATGTTCGCGCCGGGTTTCGACATGCGGGACCTGGGGAATTCACAAGGGCCGCTGACCCGTCGATCCTGTGAATGGAGCGATGCGCCCACCGCGAATATCCCGTTGCTGGGTGACTGTGCGGAGAGTACCGATGCGGAGAGCGGTCAATCACGATCTTTGATGGCCACTGGCGTCGTTCATCTCGATCGGTCGACGGCCGGTTCGGGACTCGGAAAGAGCTTCTGTGACGGACCCTGCTATTGGGACGGCAGCAAAGTCGCACTTCTCAGAAGCTACATAAAGGTCAGTTCCACTGTTCCATCCATCGCGCCGGAAGTCGGCGATGCCGTCACTCCGCTGACGGAGGCGGAATATGCCTCCGTGTTTCCTGCCGGACCGCTCGGTCACAAGCTGATCCTCCAGGACACTCGCGCCTGGTTTTCCCGCCACCCGGGAGGGACTGCCAACCTGCTGATGGCTGACGGGAGCGTGAAGATCCTCACTGACCGCAATGGCGATGGATACTTCAATCCCGGCTTTCCTGTTGATGAGACAATCGACAAGGAAACGCTTCGGCGGACGGTAGGATATACGAGTGCCCAGTGCGAGATTCCGGCATTCGAAGTATGGACCTCCGCAATGCTCGATCCTTCAAAACTGCGTCGATTAGGTTGTGAATTTTGAGGTGCCTCACCTGACGGACCGCGACCGGAAACTATCTCTGAAAATACTGATCGGGTCAAAACACCGGCAGCGATTCCCCGTCTGCCAACAGGTTGATCCGTCGGCCGTCGGGTTCCACGTGGGCCAGTTGTCGCGATTCGATTCCCATCGCACGAAAAACCGTCTGCGCCAAATCCTCCGGAAGAACGGGTGTGCCGGTGGGATACGCTGCAATCTTGTCCGAGGCACCGTGGATCAGGCCGCCACGCGCTCCCCCTCCCGCCAACAGCGCGGCCATGCAATGATCCCAATGGTCGCGCCCTGACGGACCGTTGCCGCCGGTGCGGGGATCTCCCACTTTCGGCGTCCGCCCCATTTCGGTGCAGACGACGACCAGCGTCTCGTCGAGCAGTCCTCGATCGTGCAGGTCTTCAAGTAAAGCCGAATAACAGGCGTCGAACGCCGGCAACAGCACATTCTTGAGCTGGCCGAAATTGTCGGAATGGGTGTCCCAGCTCAATCCCGCCCCCACCCTGCGCCCCACCCAGTGGACAGCCACGCTGGGAACACCCGCTTCCACAAGTCGCCGCGCCAGCAAAACGCTTTGGCCATTCAGGTCGTTGCCATAGCGCCGCCGCGTCGCCTCGGTCTCCTGCGACAGATCGAATGCGGCACGGGCTCGATTCGACGTCAGCAGGTCAAACGCCCGCCGCTGATGCGTGTCGAACCGGGCGAATCGTTCCAGATCCCGATCGGCCTGCGACAACAGCTCGTCGAGCTGCCGATTCAGATCCCGACGTCTCCCCAGCCGAGGCAGATCGAGATCCGCCGGCAGCGGGCGAAGGCGGACAACTACCGCATCGAGAACGTCGGCAAGAACCGCGTGTTCTCGGACTTCCGCGTGACGAACCCCGTCAGCGGCGGCGAGTACACCGTTGCGGTTCGCGGGTTCGACACCGGCGACAACACCTGCACCTGCCCCGACGTTCGCGCCAACACCCTCGGCACTTGCAAGCACATCGAAGCGGTACTCGAAGACCTGAAAGAAGCCGATTTCCCGTGAGCATGTAATACGTGTCGGCGTGATGATCGCCGTTCCCGACGCCGCGCCCGCCGATCGTCACGCCGCGAATCAGAGCGACATGGTGCATCACCCGGGCCGTCAGCGGCAGGTGCTCGCACAGCGTCACCCCCGGGGCCGTCGTCGCAATGCCGGTGGATGCACGATTTGGCCCGCCGCGCATCCCGTGGTACTAATGGGTCGGAGTCCTGCGCCGAGACGGCCTGTCGCGCCAGAAGTTCACCGATACCCAGCCCAAACAGACCCCGACCGCAGCCGTTGAGGAAGTCGCGGCGGTCTGGAAGGTGTCGCGTGGGGGGCAGGAGCAGCATTCATCGAACCTGAAAGGAGTAAATCTCGCACTGCTGGAGTTCGATCTGCAGCCGGATCGTCCGTCCACTCAATTCTCGCAGATCCGCGTGGTTCCGCCAGCGCGGTTTCAGCCGCAGGTCGTCGATTCCCCGATACCCGTACGCGTCATCCAGCGAGTACCCATCGATCGGCGCGCTGTTCGCATCAAGGACGGCGACCTTCACCTCGCCTGCAATCGCATTGACATTCAGCTCCAAACCGCTCCCCTCGAGGCGAAACGGCTTCGTGGTCACCGTTCCCGGCTGTTTGCCGGCCTTTAGACCCACAAATCCGTCCAGCCGTAGCCACCCCAGTCCGATCCCCGGTTCACGCTTCGGCAGGCAAACTCCCGGCGTGCCGTGGCGCTCGTTGCAGCCGCCGTAGTAGATCCAGTGCTTGTCGTCGAGCGTGATGATCCGCGAACTCGGAAACAGCAGATCCTTATCCCAGGCACCATTGCCTCCCCGTGGCACGAACGGCTTCCCTTCATAGACCCAGCGCTGATCCCAATGGGCGGCGTCGCGGCTGGTCATGATGTAAAAGTTGTTGATGTCGCGCTCGTGTCGGGTGAACTGGTCGGTCTCGGTCCCCTCGCTGTAGTCGACCGGCCATTCGTAGACGCTCATGAGCGCGAAGTGTACGCCATGGTGGATCCAGTCGGTCATCATGTACGGTTGCCGGCGTTTCCACTCGTCCGGCCCTTCGCGATCGAACTTCCACTCAGAAACAGTGGTCCAGCCCGCCGGGTTTCGCTTCACATCGGGATTGGTCATCATCCGCACCCCGCGGCGTTCGTCGACCCCTCCCGCCGCGCCGAAGTCGGTGCGCGTGAACAGGCGATGGATCTGCACTGACTCGTCCCAGTAGACCTGGTTGGAAAAATCGGCCGCCCGCCCTGTGACCGGTTTGCCATCGTTGTAGGGAGTCCAGTGAATTCCGTCGCCGGAATGCGCCAGGCACGCGCCATTGGGGAGTTCCGGGCGGCCGCCGTCGTAGCCGATCCGATAACGATGCTGCGGATCCCGCTCCTGCTCTTCAATCGTCACCACCAGGTTGTAGTCGCCGCGCGAGTACAGCCCGTGCAATTCGGATTTGAAGTCGAAGTTGACTCCATCGGAGGATTCACAGTAGACGTAGCGGACCGTGTCCCAATTTGGCGATCCGTCGGGATGGAGCGCATCTTCACCCGGCAACCCCCGGCACCACAGCCGGAAGACTTTACGTGACTCGTCGTAGTAGACGGTGTGAAACAACTGCCACACAGGCAGCGGTTTTCGTTGACCGTTGGTGCCGGTGATCCAGAACGCGATCTTCCGGCCGCCGTTGGCCTTTGTCACCGACCCCAGCTCGCGGTCGACACCAGTCATCCGCTCGATGACGTGATCGTCGACGAACAGTTGCTTTTCTGTGCCGATCGAGACAGCGTTTCTTGGCGCTTCGTCGGACCGTGCAGCCGACACGGCGGAGACGACGATGAACGCCGTGAAAAGACACAGCGCATGGTGCGATCGACGGTGGCAGGTTGTACGTTGGGGCATTGAGGCAGGTCGTCGTCGGAAAGTCAGCCGGATCCATTCAGTATGAGAGACCGTACCGTCGGAGTTCAAGATCACGGCGAACAGACAGGGAGTACCCCAGGGATGTTATACCCCGCGTGGCGCCAATTGCGACATTTCTCGCTTGAGACCCCTGCCCCCTTGCGGGGCAGGTGAATGAGATCTGCGCTCAGGTGTGCGTCGATGGCGTTGGAGCGCATCTCCGCCGTTCGAGTCCTCGATCTGTTTGGTGCGTTCAGCCGGCTGCACTGACCGCGTCAACCGCAATACCTGATCGCCGATCTGATTCACCTGCCACAGGACGTGGCAGGGGTCTGAGCCGCGAACGAGGCGTGTCATGTTAGCCACCGATCTCCTTCACCTGCCGGGCGAGCCGGCAAGGGGTGTGCGCTTGTAAGTGGATTGAACCGGCAAGGTGCAAGTCCTTGTCAGAAGGAGGTTTGCTTTCTGTAGCCGCCTGTGACTGCGTCGCCGTGAGGCGGGGTGGAGAGCATCAGGAGGCGAACAACCAGTCTGGAGGATAACGAACTGACGAACTGATTCGGCGTGTCGTCGTGGCGAGCCTCCACCCCTGGGGCGAAGCCCAAGTGACGCTGAGCGGAACCCTGCCCAGTGGGTGTGATCGTCGCAGGATGATCACAGCGGTAAGTCCAGGAACGAAACCAAACCAGGACCTGGAACGACGATGTGTAGTTGTAGACGGAATGGTTGGAAGATTCAGTCCATGAAACAAGGAGACCTGAATGGTTCAGGACGGAATACACGTGGTTTGAATCCGTGTGGGCTGCCCCCCACCGCGATCAGGCGCACGAGCCGCCCATTCAGGAGTCAGAGCATTCATAGTAGCGATGAAGCCGGGTAATTCCGGGGGAGCGAAGGGATGCAGGAAGATGGATGCGATACGAACAGAACTACGGACGAACAACCTGTGACAGTGCCAGTAACGGCTACCCCCACAGGACTCACCCAAATCCCTCGGGAATGGGTTTAACCGGCGAACTGTTCCGACCGCATGTTGACGGCCCCCGAAGTGGGGGTCACAGAACGAAGTGTTCTGTGACGAGTACTGGTTGGACCACCTGATCTCAGCCAATGCTCGAATCTGTCAATCCTCCCTGGGGTAACACCATCAACCGGAGAGCCGGATGCGGGAAAACCGCCCGTCCGGTTCGGAGGGAGGGGGGGCCGAAACCAATCGGTCCTCCCTACCCCTATCTGGGGCCGCGAATTGTCTGATTTGACGCCGTACGGAATATAGCCGCGGAGATTTACCCGCCGCCGTTGTCACCGGCCCCGGCGGTGGTCGTCGCAATCAGTTCGCACAAGCGGGCAGCCAACTCGCGGGGCGGAAAGGGCTTTTGGATGAATGCGCTCGCTCCCTGTTCCGACGCGCCGGTCAACACGTCGCGAGCGCTGTATCCGCTCATGATCAGGACGGGAATCGTCGGGGCGAGAATTCGCAACTGTCGCAGTGTTTCCGTTCCATCCATCCGCGGCACTGATGTTGTGAAAAGACTTCAAGCCCTTGAAGCCCGTCCTCCGCAGTCAGGACCGTGAATCCCGCTCCCCCGAGAACCCGTTGGATGAAATGTCGAACAGAAGGTTCATCCTCCACAACCAAAATCGTACCGGCACCGCGCGGCATGGGACTGGACGCCACGGGGGGAGTCGCGGGCGAAGTCGCGACCTCTAAGTAGGGGAACAGCACTCGAAACGTAGTCCCCTTACCGGGTTCGCTGCAAACCTGAATCGATCCGTGGTGACCGCGCACGATTCCCAGCACCGCCGCCAGCCCCAGGCCCCGGCCAGTGAATTTTGTCGTGAAGAACGGCTCAAAAATCCGCGAGGCGGTCAAGGCGTCCATCCCCGCCCCGTTGTCAGACACTTCGACGAAGGAGTACCGACCGGCGGGAAGCTCTCCCGGAATGTAGGGTGAGCGTAATTCATCGACCGTGGCGAAACGAACTCCAGTCCGCAGTTCGATGACTCCCTCGCCACCGTTCATGGCGTCAGCGGCGTTGACGATAAGGTTCATCACGACCTGGCGGATTTGAGTCGCATCCGCTTCGATGGTGGCCGTCTCCAGTCGCGGTTGGATCACCACCTTTTTTGAAACGGCCGAAAGCATCAGTTGGCCCATGTCGCGAACGATTGTCGCCAGATCGACTTTCTCGACAACGAATTTGCCACGTCCTGAGTACGCCAGCATTTGCTGTGTCAAATTCGCAGCCTGATTAGCCGCTTCTTCGATATCGCGCAACATCGGACAAATCGGGGAATTTTCCGGAAGTTCCATCAACGAAAGTTCGGCACAGCCCCGGATCGTCGTCAGCAGGTTGTTGAAATCGTGCGCGACCCCGCCAGCCAGCACGGCCAGGCTTTCCAGTTGCTGTGTCTGCCGGATTTTGGCGTCAAGTTGCCTGCGTTCCTCTTCGGCCCGTTTGCGATCTGTGACATCCAGCATCAAGCCGACGACGTTTTCCACTCCCCCTTCCATTTCCACCAATGACGTGGAAATCGCCACGATCCGTCGCTCACCATCCTTGCGAACGATCTCCCATTCCTCCGAATGCAGGTCGTCGCCGACACGCATTCGAGACATCCGTTCGATCGCTCGATTCCGCACCTCTTCGTCGGGATACAGCGACTGGTACCATCCCAGCCGGTTGATTTCCTCACAGGAATAACCGGTGATTTCGTCCATCCGTTCGTTCCATACGGAGAACGCCACATAGGGAAAATCGGGGATGGGGTAACAGACGCAAATTCCCTCGGCGGCAGTCCGGATGATCGTCTCTCGAAACGAGCTGGTTTTGCGAACCGTCTCCTCGGCTTGCACCTGCCCGGTGACGTCGATCGCAATTCCCCCCACCCACGGAGAGCCCCCGTTCGGTCGCGGAATCGCGAATTTGCTGATGACCGATTGGTGTACCACACCGTCGGACTGTTCCAGCAGTTCAACCGATCGCAGGCCATCTGCACTCCCGAGTGCCTGTCGATCGTGTTCCTGGAATTGCACTGCAGTCG
>JAPLOC010000563.1 GCA_026692825.1 Planctomycetota bacterium
ACTCGAACAAGCACTTCCAGCCGACGACGCTCTTCCTCACTCAGTCGCAACTTCGCCATCTTCCCCTCGGAAATGTCCTCATCATGACGAGGACACTTCTATCGGGGGCGCTTGAGGACATTTCTATCGGGTTTTGACAGCCCCGAAAGGGGTTGCGACGGAAAGCAGGAATCGCGGTGACGGATGCAGCCGATTTCAGAAACGCGCGACGGGTCAACATGGGCGAGCCTTGGGAAGAAATCGGGGCCGCAGGGCCCGAGGGAAACTCGAGAGTACGTATCGCCGGAGTCAATACTCCACGAAGCCTGAATTCATATGTTCGAGACTGGCCGCCGTAGTGCGGGTCTCTGACCCGTCCGCAGGGCGTGGTATTCGAATTCGCTGAAATATGCGGTTTGGCTTGCAGTTAGCGCGGGACGGACGGAAAGAATCTGACAGGATGAAGAGGATGAAAGGGATGAACAGGATGAAGTCACTCGCAACACGAAGCGTTCCGGATGCCCCGGGGAGTTCTCACGCTCGTTTCTACTTCCCCTGTTGATGACCAAACAACCGTCCCGTTTTCAGCCGCGTCGGTTTTATCGTCGCCCCCGGTTGACCGCACCCCGCGACGTGCGGAAAATGCCTGCGCGACCGACTCGGGGCGAGACCTCTTGTGAAACGTTGTGAAGCATGCTGATTCAACCTGCGCTCGGTTTGTTTCTGGCGCTCCTGGCCGCCGAGCCCGCCAATGGAACAACTGTCGGCAAGTTCGTGGTCGAACACCCCACATTGCACCATCTCGGCTTCGAGTGGCGCATTGAAGGGGACGCCAACCGCAATGCGACCGTCACCACTCGCTTTCGCAAAGTGGGCGACTCCAATTGGCGTCCCGCGTTGCCTCTCGCGCGAATCGGTGGCGAAAACATCTACCGCCGTCGGGAGAACCTCGACTACACCGTGCCCGATGGTTTCGCCGGTAGCATTCTCAACCTCGAGCCGGGAACCGAATACGAATGCTCCTTTCAGTTAGTCGATCCCGACGGAACGACCGGGGCGACGGAGCAGGAGGTGACGGTGAAGACCCGGGTGGAACCGAAGGCGTTTCCCGGTGGTCGCAAACTGCATGTCTATCCGGTCGATCATCAGGGACCGAAAGAAGAACCGAGTTTCACCAGCCTGATGCAGGCCTACTACGGTGCCGGGCTGGGAGACTGGAACGTCGTCTGGGAACGGCGGGTTCAGCCGGGCGATACGATTCTGATGCACGCCGGCCTCTACAAATCCGAACGGCTCAACTACGTCGATCCCCAGATGACCCCGTTCGACGGCGCGATGTCGCTGACAGGCAAGGGAACTCTCGAAAAGCCAATCACCATCCAGTCGGCCGGCGACGGAGAGGTGGTGTTTGACGGAGCGGGAAGCCATCGCCTGTTTGACGTGATGGCGACGAAGCACCACATCTTCAACGGAATCACCCTTCGCAACACCGACGTCGCGATCTTCGCCGGCCAGAAGGAGGTGCTGGGGGCCGTCGCGCTCACGGTGAAGAATTGCCGATTTGAGAACGTCGGCTTCGGCGTCTGGACCGAGTACGCCGGCTCCAGCGACTTCTACATCGCCGACAATCTCTTTCTGGGACGGGACGACCGCTTTCGACTCATCGGATGGACCGGGCCGTTGTGGGCGAGCGCGGGGCCATACGGTTCACATCTGCTCACCAGCTATTACGCCGTCAAAGTGTATGGCCCCGGGCATGTCATCGCCCACAACGCCATCGCGTACTTTCACGACGGAATCGGAATCTCCACCTATGGCACCCCTCCCGAAGATCCCGATCATCGCGCCTCGTCAATCGACATCTACAACAACGACTTGCACCTGTTCAACGACGATTTCATCGAAACGGACGGCGGAGTTCACAACATTCGCGTGTTGAACAATCGGGGCGTCAACGCCGCCCACGGCGGTTACACCGCGCAGCCGATTTTTGGCGGGCCGGCCTATTTCATCGGGAACCTGCTGTACCACGTGCCCAGCGGGGTCGCGTTCAAATTCTCGGCGAAACCCGCCGGACTGTACGTCTTCCATAACACCATCATCGGCGAGCAGGTGATCCGCGATCCGTCGTCGAACATGCACTTCCGCAACAACCTTTTTCTGGGACGGGACACCCCCGACCGCGGCATCATGACATGGGCGAATGCGACGGAGGCGTACAGTTCCGACTACAACGGATTCCGTCCCAACAAAAACGTCGCCGAACAGTTTTCGTGGCTGGCCCCTCAGCCCGGAAAGACGACCTATGAACCGACCGCCGACGACTGGAGACACTTCGCGACACTGGCCGACTTCCGGGCGGCAACGAAACAGGAGACGCATGGAATTCAGGTCGATTTTGATGACTTTGAATCGCTGGTGCCACCCAACCCGACCCAACGCCACGCCGTCTACCACGCGATGGATCTGAACTTTCGGCTGAAACCGACGAGCAAAGCGGTCGATGCGGGGGAGATCATTCCGACTGTTAACGACGGCTTCGTCGGTAAAGCCCCCGACCTCGGGGCGCTCGAGGTTGGCAGGCCGGAACCGAAGTACGGACCCAGGTGGTTGAAGTGGGTGCCGTTCTATCGCTGATCTCACGTTCGACGGGCCAGAGTTCGTCCTACGTCGGCCAGTGCCCAACGTTTCAAATCAGGCCGCTCAGAAAATAGAAAAAACCATCCGTCAAGCCACGTGGCTTGACGGATGGTGTGTTTCACAGTGTGGACACAGCGGATGCTGCGCCACCAATTCGCCGTTACCAGCCCCACGCTGGGGCGTAGACCACCCGGGGGCGATGCACGCGGCGAACGACGGGAACGCCGTAGGCCGGCACAAGAACCGGCGACGCGCCGACGACGGGCGAAGCGTAAACCGGCCCTTCGCTGTAAACGGGTGACGCGACGACGGCGGGCTGTTGAACCACGACCGGTTGTCGCACCACAACGACCGGCTGCTGCACAACCACCGGCGAGGCGACGACCACGCGACGGGGGGCGTAGTAGACATGCCGCCAGTGCGCGTCGGCCGTCGAAGCCTGCGGACCCGCGAGAACGAAAACTCCCATCGCCAACGACAACAGAGACATCCAAGTCTTCATTTGGTTCCTCACCTTGAGTTGCTGCCGACCGGGTTTCACTGGACTTCAGTGAATCGCCCGAATCGGAATATTCTTCCCAGTCTGGGGGATCATTTTATTCCCCCCATTCCGTGATTTGCAAGGTGAGGCTCTCGCGTACGCAACGGTTTTTTGACCGGGTATACCCTACACCTTGACCGGCTTGTACCGAACGCGGTGCGGACGGTCGGCGTCGACTCCCATGCGGGCGCGACGATTGGTCTCGTAGCTCTGGTAGTTCCCCTCGCACCAATACACCCTGCTGTCCCCTTCGAACGCCAGAATGTGCGTCGCCACCCGGTCGAGGAACCACCGATCGTGGCTGATCACGACGGCGCATCCCGCGAAACTGAGCAGGGCCTCTTCGAGCGCCCGCAGCGTTTCCACGTCGAGATCGTTGGTCGGTTCGTCGAGCAGCAGCAGATTTCCACCAGAACGCAGCATCTTCGCCAGATGGACCCGGTTCCGTTCCCCGCCCGACAGTTCTCCCACCAGCTTCTGCTGATCGGGACCTTTGAAGTTGAATCGGCCGACGTAGCTGCGGGAGTGAATCCGCACTTTGCCGATCTCGATCACGTCGAGTCCTCCGGAAATCTCTTCGTAGACCGACTTCTTGGGATCGAGCGCGTCGCGTGACTGGTCGACGTACGAGGGGACCACGGTCTCACCCACACGCAGTGTGCCGACATCGGGCGTTTCCTGCCCCATGATCATGCGGAACAGCGTGGTCTTTCCCGCGCCGTTGGGGCCGATTACTCCCACGATACCGCCACGCGGCAGGTTGAACGTCATGTTCTCGAACAGCAGCCGATCGCCGTACCCTTTGGAGAGGTTCTCGGCCCGCACCACCAAGTCGCCCAGAGGCAAGCTGGTGGCGATCTGGATGTCTGGCGCGTCTTCCCGGGCGTCGTATTCCTGGGCGAGCATCTGCTCGTACCGTTCCATACGCGCCTTATTCTTGGTTGCCCGCGCTTTGGGATTCATGCGTACCCACTCCAGCTCCTTCTTCAAGGTCTTCTGGCGTTTGGACTCCTGCTTTTCCTCGAGCGCCAGGCGTCCCTGCTTTTGTTCCAGCCAGGCGGAGTAATTCCCCTCGTAGGGAATCCCGCGTCCCCGGTCGAGTTCCAGGATCCAGCCCGCGACGTTGTCGAGGAAGTAGCGATCGTGCGTGACGGCGACCACCGTTCCTTTGAAGTCATGCAGATAACGCTCGAGCCACCCGACCGAATCCGCGTCGAGATGGTTCGTCGGTTCGTCCAGCAGCAGCATGTCGGGTGCCCGCAACACCAGTTGGCACATCGCCACGCGGCGTTTTTCACCCCCCGACAATGTCCGAATCAAAGCGTTCCCAGGAGGGAGACGCATCGCGTCGCTGGCGAGTTCGAGGGTTCGATCGAGTTCCCACAGGTTGGCGGCGTCGATCTGGTCCTGCACCCGCGCCTGCTCAGCGAACACCTTCTCCATTTCTTCCGGCGACAGCGATTCGCCCAGCTTCATGTTGAGTTCGTTGTAGCGGTCGAGAATCGCCTGCGAGTGGGACACCGCTTCCTGGATGCACTGGTCGACTGTGGCATCGGGATCGAGGATCGGCTCCTGGCGGAAGTAGCCAATGTCAATCCCCTTCGCGGGACGTGCGGTCCCCATGAAGTTCGTGTCTTCACCCGCCATGATTCTCAGCAGGGTGCTTTTCCCCGAGCCGTTGGCCCCGAGTACGCCAATTTTCGCGCCGGGATAAAACGACAGCCAGATGTCGGAAAGTACGGCTTTTTGCTCATAGATCTTCGTCACCTGCTCCATGGTGAAGATGTACTGCTGACTCATCGATTCTTTCCTTCGGAAACTCGGTCGTCTGCGGACTGATCCAGCAGACGTTGAATGGTGATGCGTGAGGGAAGCGAAGGCTGTGCGCCACTGTGGGTGACACTGAGGGCCGCCGCCGCGCTGGCGAAGCGTACCGCGTCGGGCAACGACCGCCCCTCCGCCAGCCCGACCGCCAGAGCCCCGTTGAAGGCGTCTCCCGCAGCCGTCGCGTCGACCGCCGTCACGCGAAAAGCGGCGGCCGTCCAGACAGAGTCAGCGACCACCAGGCATCCCTCGGCACCCAGGGTCGCGATCACCGTGGCGCAACCGCGATCTTGCAATTCTAGCGCGCCCGCACGAATCGGGGAAGAGTCGGGAGAATTTGCCCCCTCGGGCAGCGGTCGCCCCGTCAGCAACGACACTTCCGTTTCATTCGGGGTGAGAATATCGACCAGAGACAGCAGATCCCCCTCCAGAATCCGCCGATCGGCCGGGGCCGGGTTGAGAATGGTCGTCAATCCAAACTCGCGGGCCCGTTCCAACCCGCGACGGACCGTTTCCAACGGAGTTTCCAGGCTGCACAAGAAGACCCTGGCGTTCTGAAACAGCGAATCCGGGACCGCGTCGACGTCGGCGGGGGTCAACCGGGAATTCGCTCCGGAAGCGACACTAATCATGTTCTGGCCGGACGAATCGACCAGAATCAGCGCGATTCCAGTCGCGCAGTCGGGGATCGTGCGGATCTGGCTGACGTCGAGCCGGTCCGCCACGAAACCGTCGATCGACAATCTTCCAAAACTGTCATCCCCAACGGCGGCGATGAATGCCACGGGGGCTTGTGCGGCCCGGGCGGCGGCGACGGCCTGGTTCGCCCCTTTGCCACCGGGGGCCTGAAAAAACTCGCCGCCGAGGATTGTCTCACCGGGTACGGGGAGTCGCGATCCACGGATGACCAGATCAATGTTCACCGATCCGAGTACGATCGTTGCGGGGGTCTGCATGTCGGAATGACCGAGGGGTGTCAGGACGGGGTAGCCAGAGATACTGGGGGGGTCGCAGAGCTTGTGCTGGGTGGTGTCGCAAATCGAAATGCTTGCGGGGCGATCGTGTCGATTTACCAATGCGGGTGAAATTGGGCCAGGAACCACCCCCTCAAGGTGTCGAAGGGACGCGTGACAATGGGGGGCTGGCGAGGTCTGAAGGAGTCACGCGGTATTTTCACCTTGCCGATCACCCTATCCATCCGATAGAGTCCTGCAAGATCGAAGCCCCGGAAAAAACGGACGAACCGTGCCCAATTTTGGCGACTGGATGCACTCAACCTTCGGACCAGGATGGTTCGGAGGAATCAACTTTGGCGACTGGGTTCGCCTGTTGGCGCGCGAACGCTTCGCCGTTCCGCCCAAATACTGGCCGCGCGCCGCATTCACCACGTTTCTCAGCGTGTTGACGTCGAGCATCCAGACCGTCGAAGACGGCATCTACCGCCCCAAACTGCGCAATCTGCCAGTCGAGCCGCCGCTCTTTATTCTCGGCCACCCCCGCTCGGGGACGACCCACCTCCACAATCTGGTCTCCCTCGACGAACGTTGGGGCCACCCGACAATGTTCGAGGTGAATTTTCCGCAGTCATTCATGCTGGCGGAACGCGCCGCGTCGTGGATTCTTCAACTGACGATGCCCAGCACCCGGCCGATGGACAATATGTCGATCGGAGCCGACTCGCCCCAGGAAGACGAATGGGCGCAGATCGTGCTGACGCAGACGTCGCCGTA
>JAPLOC010000564.1:0-15065 GCA_026692825.1 Planctomycetota bacterium
TCCCGTGACCCGAGGACCAATGCGTAACCGCCAACCAAACCACGTGGAGGGAGTGAATCCGACGCGACGGGAGGGCGAACGTCCTCGTGAGCCGCCGCTGTGCGATCAACTGCCAAGGACCGTCCACCGGGCAGCGCTCGACATCCAACCGAACCATAATGTCGAATTGAGGTCGACGTCGTGGAATTCCCAAACACGCGTTTGGGCCACCGCCAGTCCAGCGGCGGCTGTTTGGGAACGCGGGTCGATTGCCGCCCAGAGAACGCTGGATTACGCTGACCGCACAATGGCGGCTCGGCAGGAGCCTCGCCCTCCCGTGACCCGATGACTCAACACCACGCGTTACTTTGCCAACACACGACAACGAACGCTTCCAGAGTACAAACCATGTCCCAACTCACTGATCCCATTTCCTCCACGCGTCGCACCTTCCTGGGCCGCGCTTCGAGTGGTTTGGGAACACTGGCCCTCGCGTCCTTACTGGAACGGAGTGGAACGGTTCGTCCGGTCCACGCGGCCGACGCCGTGCAGCTTCCCGAACATCGCCGGGGGATTATCACCCAGTTGCATCATCCCGCGAAGATCAAGCGGGTGATCTGGCTGTACATGGCGGGGGGCATGAGTCACCTGGAGACTTGGGATCCCAAGTCCAAACTCAAGGAACTGCATGGGCAGCCGATGCCCGAGTCGGTGACCAAGGGGCAGCAGATTGCCCAGTTGCAGGGGGCGAAGCTGAATTGTTTCGGTCCCCAGCACGACTTTGTGAAGTATGGCAAGTCGGGACTGGAATTCAGCTCGATCTGGCCCGAATTGGGGGCCAAGGCGGCCGACGAGATGTGTCTGGTCCGCTCGATGTTTACCGAAGCGATCAACCACGACCCGGCCCATACGTTCATGAACACCGGCACGATGATCGCCGGCCAGCCGTCGATGGGGGCGTGGCTGCTCTACGGCCTGGGAAGCGACGCCGACAATCTCCCCGGGTTTGTCGTGATGGTCTCCACCGGCAACTTCGGCCAGAAGCAGCCGATCGCCGCCCGCCAGTGGCACTCGGGATTCATCCCCAGCCGATTCCAGGGGGTCGAATTCCGCAGTAAGGGGGATCCGGTCCTGTATGTCGGGAATCCCGCCGGCGTCTCACGCGGCCGGCAGGAGGATCTGGTCAACACGCTCAACGAGGTGAATCGCCTGTCGAACGAACGGCTCGACGATCCCGAAATCGCGACCCGTATCGCGCAGTACGAAATGGCGTTCAAGATGCAGTCGGGGGTTCCCGATCTGATGGATCTGTCGCAGGAACCGAAGCACATCTTCGACCTGTATGGAACGAAGGGTGGGGACGGTTCCTTCGCGGCGAACTGTCTGCTGGCGCGACGGCTCGCCGAGCGCGGGTCACGGTTCATTCAGCTCTACCATCGTGACTGGGATCATCACGGCGCGGTGAAGGCGCACTCGCAAGGGACGGCGGCGGAGGTCGATCGCGGGGCGGCGGCGCTGATCACCGATCTCAAGCAGCGGGGGATGCTGGATGAGACGCTGATCGTCTTCGGCAGCGAATTCGGCCGCACGCCGATGGCGCAGGGAGACGGCCGTGATCACCACCTGGCCGGCTTCACCATGTGGCTCGCCGGCGGGGGAATCAAGGGGGGGATGGCCTACGGGGCCACCGACGACTTTGGCTACCACGCTGTTGAAAACCGCACGCACGTCAACGACATCCACGCGACGATCCTCCATCTGATGGGGATCGACCATCTGAAATTGACCTACCGGTTCCAGGGTCGGGACTTCCGGCTGACCGACATCGGGGGCAAGGTGATTCAGCCGATTTTGGCGTGAATTTCGCGAATTTCGTGAATCGACACGCCATGACCGTGAACGGTGCCAATGAACCTTCGATACCGACTCGACGAGAGCTGCTTAAACTTGCGCGGGTCGGTGACACGGACTCACAATACAGACTTGGCTGCAGCTACGACTTTGATTCTCCGCGAGACCGCAAGCGCGCCGTTCATTGGTACCAGAAGGCGGCAGCCCAGGGAAATGCCGACGCGCAGAACCTCTTGGGAGAGTGTTATCGCGAAGGAGTCGGGGTGCGTCGAGACCGGCGCGCCGCCATGAAGTGGTTTCAGGCCGCTGCAATGCAAGGGGACGCATCAGCCCAGCTTTCACTTGGCCACATGCTGTTTTACGGCAGGGGTCAGAAACAGGATCGTCGGCAAGCCCTGCGTTTGTACCGCCAAGCCGTCAAGGGTGGCGAAATCCGCGCGGCATACAATATCGGCTTGATGTACCGACACGGCGACGGGGTCGAAAAGAATCTGCAACGAGCGATTCATTGGTTTCGGCGAGCGGCCACTCAGGGACATACAGCGGCGGCTGATATGTTGAGTCGCATCTACGGCGGAGAGGAAGGATATCCCGTGCGCCCTGTACCGGCCTATCGCTGGTACCTGACGGCGGCAGAGAGGGGAAGTGTCGATGCGATGTGTTCCCTCGGCGTATGTTATTTCAACGGAGCCGGGACAACGAGAGACCGGGAGGCGGCTGCACGCTGTTATCGAAGTGCAGCGGAACGTGAGCATGGATGGGCGTGTTACCTTCTGGGGTTGTGCTACCGAGATGGTCAGGGAGTACGTCGAAATCTGCGCGTCGCCGAACACTGGTTTCAAAAAGCATCGAAACATCGGGTTCGGCAGGCGCTTTCCGCGCTTCAAAAGCTGTCGAAACTCCGTGTAACATTGAACAACAAGTGACCAAGAGCATTCCCGATTCCGAAAGTCCTTCATGAAACCGATCACGACCGACCCACAACTTTTCATCGGCAACCGCAACCGTCTGCGGGGCCTGTTGCCGCGCAATTCGGTTGTGGTCGTTCATTCCAACGACATACTGCCGACCAACGCCGACGGCAGCCTGGGGCACTTTCAGAACGCCGACTTGTATTACCTGACTGGCATTCTGCAGGAAGAGTCGATTCTGGTGATCGCGCCCGATGCGTATGAAGAGAAGAACCGCGAGATTCTGTTTGTGCGCGAGCCGAACGAACTGGCGACGATCTGGGAAGGGCACAAGCTCTCGAAGGAGGAAGCAACACAGATCTCGGGGATTCGGACCATCAAGTGGCTCGCCGAGTTTCCCACGGTCTTCCGTTCGCTGATGTGCGAGGGGGAACATGTCTTTCTGAATTCGAATGAACACGCCCGCGCCGCCGACGAGGTGGAAACCCGTGAGTGGCGGTTCACGCGGGAATGCCAGCGGCGCTATCCGTTGCATCAGTACCATCGGCTCGCCCGGTTGATGCATCCGCTGCGCTCGGTCAAGCAGCCTCAGGAGATTGAGCTGATCAAGAGGGCGTGCGAGATCACCGGCAAGGGATTCCGCCGGCTGTTGTCATTCGTGAAGCCGGGGGTCAATGAAGCCGAGGTGGAGGCAGAGCTGATTCACGAATTCACCCGGCACAAAGGATGTTTCGCCTACAACCCGATCATCGCGACCGGTGTCAACAACTGCGTGCTGCATTACAACGTGAATGATCAGGTGTGCCAGGCGGGGCAGTTGCTGCTGCTCGATGTGGCCGCTGGCTACGGGCAGTACGCCTCGGACCTCACCCGCACGATTCCGGTCTCGGGCCGGTTCACGTCGCGACAAAAAGAGGTCTACAACGCCGTCCTGCGGATCTTCAACGAGATCGTCCGTCAGATGCGTCCGGGAAAGACGACGCGCGATCTGCGAAAAGAGACCGAACGGCTCGCCGAGCAGGAACTGCTGGGACTGGGCTTGTTGAAATCCGCCGACGTCGCGAAACAGGATCCCGACAATCCGCTGTTGAAGAAGTACTTCATGCACGGCGTGTCGCATCCGATGGGACTCGACGTGCATGACGTCGGTTTCCCGAGCGCGCCAATCGCGCCGGGGTGGGTGCTGACCTGTGAGCCGGCGCTCTACATCAAGGAAGAAGGCTTCGGCGTTCGGCTCGAGAACGACATCCTGGTGACAGACGGCGACCCGATCGACCTGATGGCCGACATTCCGATTGAAGCGGACGAGATTGAAGCGTTGATGGCGAAAAAGGGATGACGCAAAGGACAAGCCTTGACGCAGAAAAGGAATGGCTACTCGCGCTCGCCTGATTCGAATGCACGCTCCAGCTCCGCTCGGTCGAGCGACAGGACGGTTTCCGCAGATTCGATTTTCAGTTCCGAGTTAAAACGCAGCAAATAGCGATTGGACTTTTCATCGAAATCGACGCGGTCGGGAAGGACGATCGAGCCACCGGTTCGCAACGGCAGTGAAACGGTGGGCCGTTGCGCGAGTGAGGTGAAATCCCATCCGACCGAGAGCTTGCTCAGCCGCTCCTGCTCCGCGGGATCCGCCGACTGCGATTTCCCAAACTTCGCTCCGCGTGTCGGAACCTCGCTTATCTCAATCCAGCGACGGTGTTTTTTGGAATGCACGAACAAGCCTGGCTCGGTCGGACCATCGGCGTCTCGCGTCGATCCGTGATGTCGACCGAGAAACAGAAACGACCCGTCGTAATCGATGACAAACGTATTGCGATTGGGAACTCCCACCACCGTTGAAACCAGCCTGCCAGTGTCAGTGCCGGATTCCGATTTTTGGTCGCGACGTTCGGGGGGGGCGGCGGAGACCGCCAGCGCGCACAGCGCGACGGCGACAGGACCAAGAAACCGGGTGAACCAGGTTGTCGGACGACAGATCGCATTCATCGGGTGGATTCCTTGCGGGGAATAAGGCTTATCCATGATACCCTGGAGTGTGTCGCGTGTGGGTCACAGGTTTGCAACATCACAGGCGAAATACCACGAAGTCGTGGTATTTCAAACGGCCGAAAATGGGGATACTTAGAGCCGCGCCGGTCAGGATGCGGTGACCGCTTCCAGCCCCTCCCAAAGTGCCGAGCCGATGCGGACCAGTGTCGCCCCCTCTTCAATTGCCGGCTCAAAATCACCGCTCATCCCCATCGACAGGCACCGCAATTCGACACCCGCCGGGCACCGGAGTTGCAACCGGTCCCGCAAGAGACGTAGCTCGCGGAACGTGGGACGGGCGGCTTCCGGATCGTCGGTATACGCGGCCATGGTCATCAGCCCTTCGATCGACACGTGGGGATGACCGTGCAGGGAGTCGAACGTCGCTTCGAGTTCGTCTTTGCCGAAGCCGTGCTTTTGTTCCTCTCCCGACAGATTGACCTCCAGCAACACCCGCACCTTGCGCCCAGTCGACGCCGCTTCGGTGTCGAGCGCCGGCAGCAATCGGGAGCTGTCGACCGAATGCACAAGTTCCGCATGACGGACCGCAAGGTTCGCCTTGTTCCGTTGCAGAGGCCCAATCAAGTGCCAATGAACTGTCGCGGGAAACAACGCCGCCCGTGCCGCCAGTTGTTGCGGGCGGTTTTCCCCCAGTTCGATCTCACCCACCGACAGCAGCGCCTCGATCCACTCGATCTGGGCGTATTTGGTGACCGCGACCAGCGTCACATCCGCCGGGTCGCGTCCGGCGCGACCGCACGCCGCCGCGATCCGTTGCCGGACAGCGGCGAGATTCTCAGCGATTCGCGCGGTCAGGGACATGGACTCCTCGGCCTGTGGAGGGAAGGGTGTGGGGAAGGAAACCCAGCACGGCGGACTCGATCAACCCCGACCCAGGTACACCTGCGCCGTCGGCAATACAATCGCCTCCAGAAAATTCACGTCGCCCGGCAACGTGACCATGGTGTGGGCCACCTCGGCGATCGACTCGACACTCATCATCGGTTCGGCGTCCGACTGCTGCCCCGAATCCTGGCGGCGCTCGACCAGAGTGTTCCCCGGATGCAGACAACTGCACACAATTCCAAACGGCCGGCCATCAAGTGCCGTCGCCTGGGTCAGTCCCCATACGCCAAACTTGGCTGCCGAATACGCCGCGCTGTTTTCCCGCGGGCGCTGAGCCGAGATCGAACCGATGTTCAGAATTCGCCCACCCCCCTGGTCCTTCATCATTGCGAATGCGCGGCGACTGCACAAAAACGCCCCGGTGAGGCACGAGCCGATCACGTTGTCCCACGCCTCCAGCGGAAGCAGGTCGACCCGCCCGCCGTCAAACGCCCCCGCGTTGTTCACCAGCACATCGACCCGCCCGAAATGCTCTTGGACCGCGTCAAAGAACCGGTCCACCTGGTTCTCCACCGCGACATCGACAGCTTGCGCGAACACCTCGACTCCACCGGCACGGAATTCTTCCGCGACGCGCTGCAGCTTTTCGTCATTCCGGGCACAGAGCGCCAGTTTCGCCCCCGAGGCGGCGAACCGCCTGGCGATCCCTTTGCCAATTCCCTGATTGGCTCCCGTAATGACACAAACGCGGTTTTCCAGACTTGCCATCGTGGACTCTCAAAGAATGCAAAAACAGGGGAATGATCGACCGGCCCGCGCCTCGCGGTCACCGGCGACTTTTCACGCAGTTCAGTTTTCAATTTCCAGCGAATGTTCGCTGATCCGTTCGCTTCCCGTCTCGGTGATCACAAAATTGTGTTCGTAGCGCATTCCCCCGACGCCGGGAATGTACAGACCGGGTTCCAATGTCACCACATCCCCCACCTCGACCACTTCATCACTCTCGGGGACCAGATACGGCGGCTCGGGATGCCCCAGTCCCACGCCGTGCCCGGCGTGATGGGGGAAATAGGCGGCCAGCCCCGCATCCACCAGCGGCTGCCTGGTGGCGGCGTACACTTCACGTCCGGTGACACCGGGGCGCAATGACTCGGCTCCCGCTTTCAGGGCGGCGAGGCAGGCGGTGTGCATTTCCAGTTGCTTCGGCGTCGCCTTGCCGGCACAGACGAAGGTCACGCAGAAATCCCCGCGATAACCGTGCGTCACCACCGAGTAGTCCAGCAGTACCAGTTCACCTTCCCCGATGACCCGGTCGCTCGCTGGCCCGCCCCCCTCCTCACAACGGGGGCCACTCACGAAATCGCCATAAACCAACACCGGCTCCCCCGCCGCCTCGGAAGCGACACGCAGCACCAGCCGATAGACATCGAGTTCCGTCATCCCCGGGCGGATTTCCTTCCGCGCGGTGGCGAGCGCCCGCTCCGCCGACCGCAACGAGCCGATGATGAGGTTCAACTCGTCGGGCTCTTTTTTCCGCCGCAGGGCGCGAATGTCGGCGTCGATATCCCGAAAGTCGGTCTGGAGGCCGGCGACCCGCAACCCGTCACAGATCGCGAACGGGACGCGCGACGCCTCGATTCCCAGTTTGCCAGGATCGCGAGATTTGATCAAATCCACAACGGCGTCGGTGAGCAGCCGCCCACGGTGTGGTGCTGCTTCGACACAGCGGTACCACAACGGCTCGACCCGCGTCGAAACAAACGCTTTTTGTGAAAACGGCCCCTGGGGATTGTCGGCGATCAAAATCGCCTCCCCGTCGCGGGTCAACAGCAGCGCCGCCGACGCTTCCTGCGAATTGAAGACGTACGGAGACGCGTCAAAATTCGCGAAGTACATCAACTGCTGTGGCGCGGTGACTAAGACCGAATTCACCCCGGCGGGAAGCCGTTGCCAGAGTCGGGCGCGGCGTGTGAGACAACCTGGTTCTGTCAGCATGAGTTCGCAAAAACACGGTGCCATTCGAATGGCGACCGCCGTAGAAGGGGAGACAATTGTCGCGGGACGCTTTCGAGTGTAGCGAGACGGGAAAACCGGGCCAACGTCCCGCTAAACGCTCGTAGTCCGTCGACGGGCCGAGTCAAACACCTGCTGGTCAATTTCCAGCCCCACCTCTGCGCTCCACGCGTCGAGAATCCGCCGATAGATCGGACCGATCTGGCCATCGCCAATCGCGACCCCGTTGACTTTCGTCGCGGGACAGAGACAAAACGGGGTGCTGGCCAGAAACGCCTCGTCCGCATTCATCACCGAATGGACCTGAATGTCTTTCTCGAGGAACGGAATCCCCAGCTTCGCCGCGATCGACATCACGACGGAGCGACTGACCCCCGGCAGAGTGTTGACCGTGGTCGGCGAAACAATGGTCCCGCGTTCGACAATCAAAAAGTTCGCGCCGCTGGTCTCCGTCACATTCCCCTGGAGGTCAAGCAGCAACGAGACACCGTCGGGGTCGACAAGCTGGGTTTCCTTGTCTGCCAGGTAATAGTGCATGCGGCTGCGGTACTTCATCTTCGGGTCGTAGCACTGCGGGGGGACGTGGCGAATCGCGGGAGTCACCACATGCGCCCCTTTCGCCATTTTCTCCGACCAGAATTCGAACGGCATGGGAAACGTGTGGGCGCAGACGGTCGGTTTCATACGGGCGGCCCGGCCCGCCGACCCCGCGTAGGCAGCGAACTCACCGGCCGTCACGAAATGCACCAGTCCCAGTTCGTCCTGGGGATCGACCAGTTTCGCGTTGTGCGCCACGAGGTCGGCGGAAATCCGCACCAGCTCCGCTTGCGACATGCCAATGTCCATTCGCGTGTATTTCAGCGAGCGGAACAACCGGGCGACATGTTCCTCGAGCCGATAGGGCTGTTGGCGAAACGTGCGGGTCATGTCGGTGACGGTGGCCCCGAGTACAATCCCCGCGTCGAATATCGCGATGTGCGCCTGCGAGGCGGGAACGAGTTGACCGTTGAGAAAGACAAGCGATTCGGACATGGAGGCGGGTCCACATGGAGGACGGGGACGCATGCGGAACAGCATAGGCGACTGACCGCGATTCTGGGAGGATCATCGTTCGAGAGTCATATTTTCACCTGTGTGTGGCTATACTCCCGGTTCATTTTCCCCCGTGACCTGAGGATTGAAGCGTGGATGTTTCGCTGATGGCGACCTGCCTGGGAGATGTGATGCGTCCCGACGCCGCCGTCGCGACGGTCAGGCTGCTCCGCCGGTTGGGGCACACCGTCCATTTTCCCGAAAAACAAACCTGCTGCGGTCAACCGTTCTACAACAGCGGGTTTGTCTCGGGGGCTCGTGATCTGGCGATTCATACGATCGAGGCATTCGAAACCGAACGGGTGGTGGTCGTGCCGTCGGGTTCGTGCGCGGCGATGGTGAAAGTCGAGTTTCCGCACTTGTTTCACGACGACTCGCAATGGCTCCCCCGGGCGCAGGAACTCGCCGCCCGGACGTTTGAACTGAGTGATTTCCTGGTGAATCAACTCAAGATCGTCGACGTCGGGGCGCGGTTTGAAGGCAAGGTCGCGTACCACTACGCCTGCCATTTGCGGGGCTTGGGGTTGAAAAACGAGGGGGAGGTTTTGATTCGACACGTCCGGGGAGCCGAGTACATCGCTCCGGAAAAACAGGAGACCTGCTGTGGTTTCGGCGGCTCGTTCGCTGTCCGGTATCCGGAGATCTCCGGGGCGATGGTGAATGAAAAGACCGCGTGCGTCGACGCGACGAAAGCCGACGCGCTGGTCAGCACGGACGCCGGTTGCCTGATGAACATCGGCGGGGCGCTGCATCGGCAGAACAAGAGCATCCGGGTGATGCATCTGGCGGAACTGCTGGAGTGTCGTTGAACTGGCGACCGCATCTGACATTTGATTCCTTTATCGGTCGCAACGATTCTCTCGGTTTTGACCGTTCTCATATCGTGGTCCGCCGGCACAAGCGGACGTCGCGGGTTTTCATTCAAATCGAACCTCGTGAAAGGTCGATGGCGCACCAGTTCGGCTTGTTCCGCGCGAGGTTGCAGCGATGTGGTTCGGTTCAGATGAGTCTCACTACGATCGACGGTTTGACCGGTATGGCGACCGGTACGACGACCGGTACGACGATCGGTTCGACCACGATGAGGAGTGGCACGATCCCGACGACTACTGGTTTGTCTCGCGGCAGCCGTTGGCGGTCTTTCTCTTTATTGTTCCGATGATCGCCGCGTATGAACTCGGCGCTCACTACATCAACACGGGAAGCGCGGAACCGGTTCGCAATGGGGCCGACTATTGGCTACGTAGCGGCCTGGCGCGATTCGGACTCAGCCAGCCCTGGCTGTTGCCCGCAGTGCTGCTGGGAGGCCTGGCTGTCTGGCAGGTGTTTGGCCGGTACCGCTGGCGGGTCTCGGCGGGGACGCTGGTGGGGATGCTGGCGGAGAGCCTGGCGTACGGGATGTGTCTGGTACTGATCGGTGAAGCACAGGAAAAGATCTTTCGGGAGTTCGAGCCTGTCCCGGTCAGTACTCCGCAGGCGGCGATTGCGCTGCCCGACTCGGTGGATCTCACGCAGGCGATCAGTTTTCTGGGCGCGGGGATCTACGAAGAAGTGCTGTTTCGAGCTGCGTTGTTGCCGCTGTGCTTCGTGCTGTTCCGGACGGTCGCGTCGCGGCGGGTCGCCATTTGCCTGGCGGTTGTCGTGTCGAGTCTGCTTTTTTCGGGCGCTCACTACGTGGGGGCCGCGGGGGACAATTTCAACGTCTTCGGTTTTGTCTTTCGCGCGATTGCCGGTGCGGTTTTCGCGATTGTGATGGTCTTGCGGGGGTTTGGAATTTCGGTGGGGACTCACGCGGCGTATGACATTCTGGTGGGAATTCTGTTGCCGGCGAATCTGTTGGAAACATGGTTATCGGGCGGAAGCTGAGGGAGACCCCGCCCCCCAGCTTCCGCGAGACACCATCGCAATGGCACCGAAATTCGGCCGACCACGCTGGGGGAGACACAGGCGAGATTCGGCGTGGGCCACCGCGTCGTCGTGAATCAGGCCGCGTGGAGTACTTTTCAGGTCGACGTCGGCAGTCGGTTCCGCAGTGGTCGCGGGTCGCGGGACGCTCCCGTCCCCACGAACCCCAACGTCGTTTTCAGCCCGAAACCCGTTCCGATCTCGGTCAGTTCGGTTCGCAATGTCGGTATATTCACATGGGGGGGAATCGCCAGCTCCAACAGAATCACGGGGAGTTCCTCTTCCCCGCGCCAGCCATACATGTCGCTGATATCGATCTGCTCGCGCGCCAGTCTCGCCGAGAATCTCGCCAGCACGCCGGGCGAGTCCTTTCCCGACAATGTGAGGTGGTAAATCTGACAATCCTGCGGCGTGACCGGAAACGCCGGCTCAGCCACCGGGTCACGCAGCATCACCGACAATCCAAATGTCCGCCCGACCCCTTCGAGGTGCCCGACAATCACATCGGGATCGCGGTGGTCGGGAAAGTCGGCGGAGAGGATGATCGTGAAGTAGTTTTCGACGACCGTCAGCCGAATGTCGCGGATGTTTCCCGACAGCTCGGCGAGCGCGGTGGAGACAGCGGCCAGAATTCCGGTCCGGTTGGCCGCCATCAGCCCCAGCACGTAATGCTTCGACATGGGTTCTCTTTCAATGTGGGCGAAACCCAGTATCGGGGGCGGGGACGGGAATTCGCAAGTCCGGCACACGGGACCGACGGGGTTTACTGTACAATCAGATCAAACTTCGCCTATTCTTCGGTCCGCTTCAGTTTTCGATTCTTGGGAGAAGACGGATGAGGACCGTGCATTGGATTTCGGTGATTCGCTGGACGGTGTGGCCGCTGGCCGTCGTCGCGCTGCTGGCGGGGGTGGCCGTTCAACCCCCCGGTGCGACGCACGCCGACGAGCCGGACTTTGTTCCCCCCGTCTACCAGATTCACCGCGCCGGTTCACCGATCGCGATTGATGGCAAACTCGACGAACCGGCCTGGTTCGCCGCCCCGGCGGTCGGCGAATTTCAATTCACCTGGCACAAAGAAGGGCGGAAGGAACGTTCGGTCGCCAAGCTGTTGTGGGACGACACCAACCTGTACGTGGCGCACGTCTGTGAAGACGCGCACATTTCCGCCCGGCACAAAGACCATGATGGCCCGATTCCGGAAGATGACTGTTTCGAGGTGATCTTCGCTCCCAATCCCGACCTGCCCGAGGTGTACTTCAATATCGAATGGAACGTGATCGGCGGATATCTCGACAACTTTCGGCCGGAAGGTCCGAAGAAACCCCGGGCGAAAGTCTGGGACGCCGACGGGGTCCAGGTCGCGGGGACGTACGCCGGAACACTCAACGATGATTCCGCTACCGACACAAGTTGGACTTGTGAAGTCGCGATTCCCCTTAAGAATTTCGAGAAATACATGCTCCACACCCCTCCCCAACCCGGCTCGCACTGGAATCTGAACCTCAATCGGCACGGCGGGAAAACAAACATGCAATACAGCCAGTGGTCGCGAGCCGACACCCCGACCCCCAACTTTCACACACCCCACCGGTTTGGAAAAGTGATCTTTTCCGACAAGGTCTCGCCGTTCGATCCCTGAGTCAATTCTTCAGCGACTCCAGATAATCGAGCAATGAGACGAGCTGCTGGGGAGTGAGCTTGTCGACCAAACCTGTCGGCATGATCGACACGTCGCGCTTGCCACGCTCTTCGATCTCATCCTTTTTCAGAATCGTGGAGACACCCGCTACGTTCCGCAGCTCGACTTCCTCGCCCGACTCCCGGACCACAAAGCCGTCGTAGATCTTGCCGCTGTTGCTCAGGAAGTACTGCGACTCGAATCCCTGGGCGATCTTTGCGCTGGGCTTCACAATCGATTCGACCAACTCGTGCCGCTTGTACCGTTTGGCGATGTCCAGCAGCAGCGGACCTTTGACCGGTTCGCTCGCCGAGACGGAGTGACACGCCACGCAGCCCTGCCGACTGAACAGCCGCTGACCGTATTTGACATCCCCTTTTTGCGAATCGACCTGGGCCACGACCTCTTCGAGTTTCAAAGCTCCGACCAGCGGTTTGGCGGGGTCGATGGGTGGCTCCTGATCAAGTTCCAGTCGACTGACGGCGAAGCGTGCCGCTTCCTGAACCGCGGGCGACTCTGATTTCAATTGTTGCTGAATCTGAAAGACCTGCGCCTCCAGCTTTCCCCGACCGATTCCCCGTAGCAGGCGGACCGCGGTCTCGGGGCGCGCCCAGGCCGCTTCGACAAGCGCCAGCGCCTTATTCCGCGACAACTGCGGTGCCTGCGGCGATTCCGAGATAAACGTCAGGGCGGCGTACACCAGCTCGGCTCCTCGGGAATCGGCAGAGTCAATGTGCCGAGCCAGGGCGTCCACCTGAGCCGCAAGCTTTGGTTCGCGGATGAACTCGTTCCACGTTTGAGTCACCGGTGCCAGCCCTTCCCCATCGACAGACTCAGCAAAGCTGCGGATGGCGGCGTCAAAAACTCCGGGCTGATCGATCCGTCGCTGGAACCCGCGGAGCGCCGCGACCCGCAGCGGCACGTCACCTTTCACCGCCGTCGCCGCCACCTCCAGCAAATCGACTGCCTCGGGGGTCAGCGGACCAGATCCGTCGCACAACAGGCTGGCCCCGGTGGGAAAGAAGTCGCGGTCGGTTGTCGCCAGCTTCACCAGCCGTTCCTGCATTCCCGGGAGTTCAATTTTGTGTCGTCGCAACTGGGGCAGCAGAAACTTCACCTCCTCGGGTTCACCGGCCGTCAATTCCCGGGAGAGCGCGCGGGCGATTTGTTCCGATTCCGACCAATTGGCAGGCTTGTAATACGGGCCACTGGTATCGGGCCGGGTGCCCCACCAGTCACCCGTGTAGGGAGCCTCTTGATGATAGAGCCGGCAGAGTGCCAACAGCACAATCTGGCGAGTCGCGCGGTCAAGACTGCCGGGACGCGTTGTATCCAGAGTGTTGGCAGCCACGGGCCGCTCCAGCGACTCGACCAGTTTGGCCACGACGACGGGATCATGCAGATGCATCAGCACCTTGCCTGCCCCCTGGCGGATTTCCAGCGACTCTGCGGTCAATCCCGTAAGACACGTTTCAGCGGCACCCAACGCGACCAGACTACGCACGGCGAGGTGTGCGACCAGGGGATCGCGGTCAACCGTCAGAGGCAGCATCCGACTTGCGACCGCTCGGGCCCGGTCCCCTGAAACTAAGTGAAACCGCCCCAGTCCGCGCACCGCCTGCAAACGCACACGGGGATTCGGATCCTTCAGGCCGGCTACGAACGGATCGACCGAGACATCCCCCAGTTCAGACTCCCGATCGGCCAATGCCCGCAGCGCGAATTCGCGAATCGTCGCGTCACTCGTCTGTGACAACAGAAACGGATGAGACTTCGGCCCCAGCCACTGCTTCAACGTGAACAAAGCCGCCACGCGGACGGGCAGAAGGCTTTCGGTGCCTGCCAGCTTTTCCAGTCCTGCGACCATCGCATCGGACGGTTTCGCACGAAGGATCTCTTGCTGGGCCTGAATACGCGTGGTGTGGCTGCGCGACGCCAGTCGCGCGAGCAGGTTCGCGGTCGACGCCGAGTTCGGATCGTTGGCCGCCGCGGCGGGAACATTCTCCTGCGCGCCGCGAGGCGGACTCACCTTGATCACATACCCCACGTTGGGATTCCCGAAATTGAATCCCCCATCCTTCCAACTGCTGACATAGATATTTCCCGACCGATCGACCTCCATATCTGTGGGACGCGGCACCTCGAGAAACGGTTCCTGTTCCGCGACGAAGCCAGCCCCGCTGGGACTGAGCGGATGCCGATAGACAACGCTGCGTCCCCAATCGCACGTATACAGCGACTGCCCCAGTTCGCCCGGCAGTGTGGGTTCATCGATGTACAACGATCCGCACGGTGATCCTCCACCGTAATCCGCGAGCGGCTGGACAATCTCGTCGGCGAAATTCAGGAACAGCGAGGGATAACCCATTTGGGCACCATGCGGAACATAGCTCAGCCGCACGTTCCAGCCCCCCCCATCGTTGGTGTTGTCGCGGGTGAACAGGTCGAGCAGCGGGCTGACGGCGACATCGTAAATGTTCCGTTGGCCGCGCGAGACCAGTTCGAGTTCGGAACCATCGGGCCGAACCCGCGCGATACCGCCTCCCTTCATCTGCACTTCGCGTCCGTCCGATCCGGTCGCCTGGATGAAGCCATAATCCCCAACAGCGACGTAGATCCAGCCGTCGATTCCGAGTTGAATTCCATTGGTCGTATGGTCGGCTCCGCGAAAATCGAGGCCAAAACCAATGTTCCGGACAAGGATCTGGCTTTCTTCCGAAACCCCATCGCCATCCCGGTCGTGAAACACCGAAAGA
>JAPLOC010000564.1:15121-19231 GCA_026692825.1 Planctomycetota bacterium
GATGCAGGACAAACAAGTCGGCCCCCTGACCATTCGCCCCGCTCGTCACGATGATGCCTCGCGGGCTGTCGACTTTGGCGAAATCGATAAACTCGTCGGCGACTCCGTCGCCATTCGTGTCGCGACAACGCACAATGCGTCCCCGGCCCGGCTGTTTGTCGAGTGAACCATTTTCATCAATTCCCACATACACTGCCCCCTCGGGATCACTCGCGAGGCAGACGGGATACGTCACCTGTGGTGGAGCGGCGAACAGCGACACCGCAAAGCCGGCGGGGGCTTTGATGCCCGCCAACGCACCGGTTCCCTGAATCGAACGGGGCCGGAATGCATCCCCCGCGCCAACGACGCGTTCCTCCATGCGGGTTCCGTGAACTTCGAATTCAAAGAAACTCCCCCAACGGCCGGGAACCAGTCCTGTGATCTGAATACGCACATGCCGAATCTCTTTCGCCGAAAACTTCAGCGTCTGAGTCTGCTCCCGCAGTTCCGTCTTCCGCTGGTCAGACAGTGTCTGCCATTCCTTTCCGTCCAGGGATCCTTCGATCAGATAGCGGTAGTTCGTTTCGTCCTGTTCCCAAACAATTCGGCAACCGGTCAATTCCTGAGGTTCGCCGAGATCGACCTGCCAGGTCTGGCCCGGGGCGGCGTCGGGTGAACACCAGCGGGTTTCGTCTTTGCCGTCGACAGCGTGTTCCGGCGGATGTCCCTCCTGCGATTTCGAAGCGGTCGCGCGTTTGCCCCGCGCGAGGTTGACCGGAACGAGTTCCTTCTTGGGGACGGCGAAGGGGCGCTGATACTCGGGAGTCAGTTTGTCGACCGACCAGAGCAGGCCGCGTGTCACCAGGTCGAGGTACCGCGGATCGGCCACGGTCTCGTTGTTGTGTCCGAGCGTTGTGCTGAAGACTCGCGCTTTGCCAAACGTGTTCGCCCAGGCGACCACGAAGTCGTCGACCTTGTTGCCCGTGTCTTGCCGTCCCCGCGCGAGGGGGACGGTCGTTTCGAACAACTTGATGTTGTTGTAGAGTTCCTCGTTGATCGTCGTCCAATTCTCCAGGTCGCGCGAAACCGGGTGTTTGCGATCGACGAACGTCACGTCGATTGGTTTCTGCGGACCGTGGCCGGTCGAGTGAATCCCCACGAATTGAAACCAGTCGTCCCGACCGATGCGGTAACAGTGCATCGCGCAATGCAGATTGACGGCGGCGACGCCTCCTTTGTGAGCGTTGAGAATGTTGTCTACGTAAGGTTGCTCGGTGACGTCAGCCGAGCATTCGTCATGAATCACCACGTCGTACCCCTTCGCCCAGTCGGGGTTGTCGTACATGTCGAATCGGGCTTTGGTACTCTTGTCCGCCGAGTGAACGAGAGTCACTTCGATCATCCCCCGCGCTTCGATCCCCCGCTTGAGAAGCTCTTTCTGTCGCGCGTAATCGTGGCAACAGCCACCGGTGATCAGAAGCGCTTTGATGGGCTTGGACTTTTCTTGAGCGGCGACATCGCGGGGAGCCCCGACGCCCAGCAACGCCAACACCAGCACCAACCCGACAGACAGACGACTCATGAAGGTGATTCCCAGGGAGCGACGACTGAGTCAGCGAACCGGCCGCCCGCTGATACCGGGATACATGCTACCGACAATCTGACGAAATGCCATGGCCGAAAGGTGTTATCGATCGCTTCGGGCCGGAGACGCCGTGTGGTACGTAATCAGCCCCAAGTTTTCCAAAGGGAATAGCACGTCCAAACAGAGAGGCACAACAGCACCACACCGGCACCGATGAAACCGCGAGGGGAATCGCCCCCGCGTCGCATCGAGCGCAGGGCGACATCCGGGAAGAGCAGGCAAACCGCCGATTTCACAACCAGCAAGAGCCCATAGAGGGTGACGACAATCCCGGGAAACGACCATACCCAGTGGCCAGCGACAATCATCGCCCCGGGAATCAGCGTGATCATCCCGTTGATGAATGCCCCGGTGCGTCGCAATTCGTGCAGTTGTCGAA
Organism: Planctomycetota bacterium; assembly: GCA_026692825.1. Lineage (GTDB taxonomy): Bacteria > Planctomycetota > Planctomycetia > Planctomycetales > Planctomycetaceae > UBA10511. The sequence goes on from JAPLOC010000564.1 coordinate 17,128, forward strand.
AGAGAGTCGCCCAGTCTGCGGGCCGAAGGATATGGGACACCGCCACGATCAACGTTGACACTGCGATGAACAACTCGACCGCTCGCTCCACACCTGTCACGCCGCCTCTTCCGAGAGCATCCATTCGGGAATGATTTGACGCTCGGCGGGAGGAAGCACCGCCTGCCGACCGAGCGGTGTCACCTGGTACACCACCCCCTCGGTTCGGCCCGCCAGTTCAAATCGCAGCATTCCGAGCGCGATCAGTTTGCCATGGATAGACGACAGCCGTTCCATGGGAACGTCTGTCACCCCCGCTACTCGTGGCACCCAGCCCTTTTCCGCCGACTGCTGTGCCAGGTGGTACGCTTGGAGAACCAACGTCCATTCGGGGTTGGCGTCACACAGTTCGAGTTCATGGTTGGTCATGCTCTCGAATATCGGCGCACGCCCGCCGAGCCAGAAGCGACCACACGCGAACCCCGAACAGCCAGTACAATCCGAACTCCGACCGGCCGGAAATATCGGGGGAACCGATCGATTCGGCGCAGTCTCAACTGAACAGCCAGATAGAACGCCTGTTCGTGCGTGGACAGGTGACCGGTTTTTGAAGGTGGCACGCTCCCGAGGTCGGTGGTAGCATGCGAAGGTTCGCCCGCTTTTCGGATTGGAATTCCCGCGCGCTCCACGGTGGCGAATTCCAATTGAAGAGTCGGCTCTGTCTCGGCGTCCAGCGCATCCGGACGCGTCCTCTCAGAGAGAGCGGTGTCATGTCCAGCACCGTCACCTGCCACTGCGGCGCTCACTTCGAAATCCCGGAATCAACCGTCGAACGACGGGTCAATTGTCCCAAATGCAATTCCGTGATTTTTCTCGCCGCTCCGTCGGAAAAGTCGGACCCCTCGGATGGGTACGGGTTGAATGTCGATCCGCTGGAGGAGGAACAGGCGGCCAAGCCCAAAGGACGCAAAGGAAGTCCCGACTGGCTCGAACGGTACCGGGCCAGTAAGGAGACGGTTCGGGGCGATCACTCCAATACGTTCACGCTGATCGGCGAACTGGCGGGGGTCAACGCCACGCTCGATCCTCTGGGGGCGGCACTCTTTCTGGCGGTCTCCCACTCCGACGCCGAGACCTCGGTCGCCGCCCTCGCCAAGGTCGCGATCACGCGCCACCCCACCTACACCGCTGTCGCGCGATCGCTGCTGGATTTCGTCGGGCCGAGCGACGCGACCGGTGCCGAACAACTGGTCGAGCTGCTTCTGGAAACAACGGACGAGGGGGCCAGCCTGGTGCTGATCCACACCCTGGAACGGATCGGACCGACGAGTCTCGTGCGGATCGGGACGCTGCTGAAACTTCTGCAGTCCCCGCACGAACAGGCGCGCGGCTGGGTCGCCCAGTGTTTCGAAAAGATCGGACGACCGGCCCGACATGCCGTCGAGCCACTGCTCCGTTCCATAAAAGGGGCCACCCATGAATTGAAAGTCAAACTCCTCGCCGCCCTGGGGGCGATCGGACGCGACCCGGCACGCGTCGTGCCGTTGCTCCTCCAGGGACTGCATCACGCGGCCGCCGATTTCCGCAAGCAAGGGGCGATCGGCCTGAAGTCGTTTGGCGACCAGGCCGCCTCCGCCATTCCGGAATTGAAGGCCCTGATCGCGAAAGAGGCCGAACCGCACGTCCGACACGCCGCGATTGAGTCTCTGGCGGTCATCGCCAAAGCCACAGAGCGTTCCGCCGGCACCCACGCCGCGGAACCGGTGGCGGCCGGTTTACTGGAGGTGACCTGTTCGTGCGGTAAACACCTCAAAGCCAAACCGGAACTCGCTGGCAGGAAGGCGAAATGTCCCGCTTGTGGCCAAAGCGTGACCTTACCGACGACACCGACTCCCCAGCGTGCCATTGTCCCCGCTTCGGGACCGCCACCCGCCGACGCCGATGAAAAGGACTGTCCGCGCTGCCTGGCGACCGTCCCGGCGGCCATGGTGATCTGCGTCTCGTGCGGATTCGACTTCCGTACCGGAAAACTGGTGAAAAAGCCCACGCACGCCAAGTGATCAAACACTGCATGGGGTCACTTGGTCCCCCTTTTTTTTCTCAGTCCGGTTCCGCGATTCCTAAA